>JAZGJJ010000112.1 GCA_036482575.1 Thermodesulfobacteriota bacterium | reverse complement strand
CGGTCAGCGGACCGAAAGGGGGGGGGGTTATGGCAACAAGGCTTGTCGTCAAGGTCTACTCCAGGAAAGACTGCGGCCTCTGTAAAGAGGTGAAGGCGACCATCGGGAGGGTTAATGCGGAGATTCCTTTTCACCTGAAGGAGGTCGATATCGCCGATAACGACGACCTCTTCCGGAGGTACAAGGAAGACGTCCCCACCATATTCATAAACGACAAGAAGGCCTTTAAGTTCAAGGTGGACGAGGCGGAGTTCAGGAAGATGGTCAGGAAAGAGTTCATAAGGGCCGGCATCTCGCGCATCTGGAACAAGAAGGAACAGCGCACCTGATCCGCTTGCCGCACTTTTTAAAGCTGCGCCCGAGGCCGTCCGGCCAATCCCTTTGTCCAACCACGCCTTCTATCCTTTGAAGGCCGCTTCAGAGATTCCTGAGTTTATCCGTGCAGATCTTCATCCCGGCACCATGACGCCTGTCCTGAGCTAAGTCGAAGGGGTGCTTCACTTTCTGAACGGCCGTTAGTGGCACCGGGTATGAAGGAAGAAAGCTTGTTTACACACAATACCTTACGCTACCCCGGCCTCGAAGCTCTTGCTTTTTAAGGGGAAATCCTTTATAGTATAAAATTAATGCAATGTCCGTCCGCCCGTGGACCGGGTAGTTGCGGCGTGGCGGAGGTACGAAAGAACCCCCGAGTGTATGGTGTGCCGGTGAGAACCCTTTTCCTTTCAGTCCTTATATCCCTTATCTTCGTTGGCTCCTCCCTGGCAGAGGATGCCAGGATGGACGGGGTGCGCGTGGATTACGATTCGGAGCTGCGTCTCTCGTTCGTGGTGAAGGACGCCTTCACCCAGGACATAGAGGAGGCGATAAAGAGCGGCATACCTACCACCTTTACCTTCATAGTAAAGCTCCACCGCGTGAGAAATCTCTGGCCCGATAAGCACGTGGGCACCTGGGAGTTCGGGCATACCGTCAAGTACGACACCCTGAAGGAGGAGTACGAGCTGACCCTCGAGGAGAGCGGCAGGGTCCTTACGACAAAGGACGCGGGCGAGATGAAGCGCCTTATGGTGACCGGCCTGGACGCGGCGCTCCAGCCGAAGCCGCAGCTCAGCAGCGGGCAGAGCTACGAGCTCAGGCTCATGGCCGAGCTCGACCCCGTGGAGCTGCCCTTCCTGCTCGACTATATGCTCTTTTTCGTCAAGTTGTGGGACTTCGAGACCGACTGGCATGTTACGACCATCACCCCTTAGCGCCGGCTACCCGGCGTGATGAAGGAGATGAACGAGAAGCAGCGCATAGAGGCGTCTGAGCAGAGGAGGAGGCACAGGGAGTTCTACATCATCCTGCTCCTCATCCCCGTCATAGCGCTCATCACCTATATCGAGTCGCACATCTCGATTATAAGCGGTGACGTCCCGGTCGCCACCAACATACTGGTGCTGGGGCTCATAAACGTCAACATCCTGCTGCTGGTCCTCCTGATATTCTTAATCCTCCGTAACGCGGTCAAGTTCTTCTTCGAGGGCAGGCGCAAGTTGATGGGCTCGAGGCTCAGGGTCAAGCTCGTCTCCGCCTTTATCGGCCTTACCATAGTCCCGACCTTCCTCCTCTTCTTCGTGGTTATAACCTTTATCAACAAGAGCGTAGACGGGTGGTTCGACATAAAGGTCGGGGACGCGCTGGGCGAGTCCCTTGAGCTCGCCCAGGACTACTATTGGAACACCTCCGAGGAGAGGCTGGCCGGCGCCTGGCGCATAGCGCGTTCGGTAACGGACGAGGGGGTGGTCTTCGACAGGGAGGCCTTGAGGGAGTTCATAGACACCAAGAGGAGGGAGGAGGACGTCTCCACGGTCGAGGTGTTTTCCCTGCAGGGGCTCAGGACCGCGTACTCCATATCGGACAGGATCAGCCAGAGCATGGTCCCGGACATAGCCGCCGAGCAGGTGGCCTCCGCTTTCAAGGGCGAGGCCTTCAGTTTCGTCGAGACCGTCGGAGAGGGGGACGTTATAAGGGCCATAGCCCCGGTCACCGCGGAGGAGGGCGGGGAGATAATAGGCGCGGTGGCCGTCAGCTATCACGTCCCGAGGAGCCTTATCGCCAAGGTCAAGGGGATAACCGCGGCCTTTGAGAGCTACAAGCAACAGAAACTCATCAAGACCCCCGTAAAGACCACCTACTTCATGATACTGCTCATAATCACGCTCCTCATAGTCTTTTTCGCCATATGGATAGGGCAGTACCTGGCCAAGGGCATTACCGTGCCCATCCAGGAGCTGGCCGAGGGCACCCACGCGGTGGCCAGCGGCGACCTCGACTACAGGATAAATATCGAATCCAGGGACGAGATAGGATTGCTCGTCAAGTCGTTCAACAGGATGACCGAGGACCTGAAGGAAGGTAAGGGGCGGCTCGAGGAGGCCAACCTCGCCTTGAGGAACATAAACGTCGAGCTCGACCAGAGGAGGCGTTACATCGAGATAGTCCTCGGAGACGTGCCGGCCGGGGTCATCGCCCTAGACAAGGCGGGCAAGATAACCTCGCTCAACAAGGTGGCCGCCGACATACTCGGCACCGAAGAGAGGTACGCGCTCGGGAAGAACTATGAGGAGGTCATGCGCTCCAGGGACATAGAGGTCCTGAGGGAGATGATAAGGGAGATGGACGAGATGGGGGCCGAAACGCTTGAGAGGCAGATACGGGTGGAGGTGAAGGACAAGGTGATGACCGTGCTCGTCAACTTGAGCGCCTTGAGGGACGAGAAGGGCGACTACATAGGCATGGTGGCCGTGCTCGACGACCTGACCCACTTGATGAAGACCCAGAGGATGGTGGCCTGGAAGGAGGTCGCCAAGAGGATAGCCCATGAGATAAAGAATCCGCTTACGCCCATCCAGCTCTCGGCCCAGCGTCTGAGGAAGAAGTATTTAAAAAAGTTCGACGACGACGGGAGCGTGTTCGACGAGTGCACGAGGACTATCGTAAAACAGGTCGAGGAGTTGAAGACCCTGGTAAACGAGTTTTCGAGCTTCGCCAGGATGCCGGCGGCCGAGCCCGGCCCGAACGACCTGAACGAGATAGTCGAGGAGATACTTTCCTTTTACAGGGGCGGGCACAAGAAGATTACCTTCGGCGCCTCGACCGACCCGAGGCTCCCCACCCTCGACATAGACCGGGACCAGATAAAGAGGGCCATCATAAACCTCGTCGATAACGCCATAGCGGCCATTGATGGTAGCGACGGGGGTAGCGACGGGGGCGGCGACGGGGGCGGTGGGGAGGTAAGGGTGGAGACCCGGCTCGACGAGGAGCGGAAGATGGCGCTCCTGGAGGTCGTCGACACCGGCTCGGGCATACCCGAGGACTACAAGGCGAGGCTCTTCGAGCCGTACTTCTCCACCAAGAAGTCGGGCACGGGGCTCGGCCTGGCGATAGTGAGCAACATAATCGCCGACCATAACGGCTACATAAGGGTCAGGGACAACGTGCCGCGGGGCACGAGGTTTACCATAGAACTCCCGTTGAAGGCGGTGACCATATGAAGATAATGGTGGTGGACGACGAGAGGGGCATCAGGGAGGCCCTCGGGGGGGTCCTTAAGGACGAGGGCTACGAGGTGGTCCTCTCCGAGAACGCCGACGAGGCCCTTAAGAACCTCGACAAGGACTCCGTGGACCTGGTGCTCCTGGACATATGGATGCCCGGGACGGACGGAGTGGACGCCCTGAAGGAGATAAAGGCCAGGCTTCCTAACGTGCCGGTAATAATGATATCCGGGCACGCCAACATAGAGACCGCCGTAAAGACGACAAAGCTCGGCGCCTACGACTTCATAGAGAAGCCGCTCAGCCTGGACCACGTGGTGCTCACAGTCGAGCACGCGCTCGAGCAGAAGAGGCTCGTCGAGGAGAACCTCGCGCTCCGGAAGCGGGCCGAGGAGGCTAACGAGATAATAGGCAAGTCCGCCCCCATGAAGGCCCTCAAGAAGGACATAAAGAAGGTGGCCCCGACCAACTCATGGGTGCTTATAACGGGAGAGAACGGCACGGGTAAAGAGCTCGTGGCCGCCAACATACATCTCCTCTCGAAGAGGTCCGCCAGGCCTTTTGTCGCGGTCAACTGCGCCGCCATACCCGAGGAACTCATAGAGAGCGAGCTCTTCGGATACGAAAAGGGGGCCTTCACCGGCGCCGTCTCCCGTAAGAAGGGGAAGTTCGACATGGCCGACGGCGGGACCATATTCCTCGACGAGATAGGGGATATGAGCCTTAAGACCCAGGCCAAGATCTTGAGGATTCTGCAGGAGAGGACCTTCGAGAGGGTCGGGGGCACGGAGCCAATAAAGGTCGACGTGCGCGTCGTCGCCGCGACCAACAAGGATCTAGCCGAAGAGATGCGGAAGGGCGGCTTCAGGGAGGACCTCTACTACCGCCTGAACGTCATACCGTTCCACATATCCCCCTTGAGGGAGAGGAAGGACGACATCCCCCTCTTTATCGAGCACTACCTGAAGCTCTTCTCCCGCGAGACGTCAAGGGGGGTGCCCGGGATTACCGAGGGTGCGGTGAGGATGTTTCTGGGCTACCACTGGCCCGGAAACGTCCGCGAGCTCAAGAACCTTATAGAGAGGCTCGTCATCATGACCAACACCGACTCCATAGCGGCCGACGACATCCCGGCCTACATCCGCGGCGACGGGGGAGCGCGGCCGGCGGCCGGCTTCGACGGCACCATGAAAGAGGCCAGGGGAAGGTTCGAGAAGGAGTTCATCCTGGCCAGGCTCGAAGAGTTTGACGGGAACGTGGCACGGACCGCCGAGGCCATAGGGGTCGAGCGGAGCCACCTGTACAGGAAGATAAAGAGCTACGGTATAGAGCCGTAACTGCCCCACCGCAGGTGGTTGGGTCCAGCGTCACGCTGTCCAGCGTCACGCTGTCCAGCGTCACGTTGGGGCTCTCCATGATTGCAAAAGCAGCGGATTTGTGGTATTAAAACCATATCTTTTCAACAGTTAGGGGTATCCATGTCCGGACATTCCAAATGGGCTAATATCAAGCACAAAAAGGCGCGGAGCGACGCCAGGAGGGGCAAGGTCTTCTCCAAGCTCGTAAAGGAGATTTCCGTTGCCGCAAAGCTCGGGGGGAACGACCCGGCGGCCAACCCCCGGCTCAGGACCGCCATAGACAGGGCCAAGTCCGAGAACGTGCCCGGGGAGAATATCGACAGGGCCGTTAAGAAGGGCTCAGGCGGTATGGAGGGGGTAAACTACGAGGAGGGCGTCTACGAGGGCTACGGCCCGGCAGGCATAGCCGTCCTCGTAAGCTATATGACCGATAACCGCAACCGCACGGTCTCGGAGGTGCGTAACGTCTTTACCAAGCTCGGCGGGCGGTTCGGGGAGAACGGCTCGGTAAGCTGGATGTTCGAGAAAAAAGGACTCTTCACCTTCGACATAGCTTCCGTTGAAGAGGAAAAGCTCATGGAGGCGGCGATCGAGGCCGGGGCGGACGACGTCGTCAGGAACGACGAGGACGGCGTCTTCGAGGTATTCACCCCGGCCGTGGAGTTCCATAAGGTGAAGCTTTCGCTCGACTCCATGGGACTCAACTATACGCTTTCCGAGATAAGCATGATACCGAAATCGACCGTCAAAGTTCAGGGGAAAGAGGTCGGAAA
>JAZGJJ010000111.1 GCA_036482575.1 Thermodesulfobacteriota bacterium | reverse complement strand
CCTGAGCGCGAAGTCGTCCGGGTTGCTGGACTGCCTCATGGCCTCGTCGTAGGAGATGAGGTCCCTGTTCATCAGGTCGAGCAGGGACTGGTCGAAGGTCTGCATGCCGTAGGTCGTGTGTCCCTTGAAGATGGCGTCCGTTATCTCCTTGGTCTTTTCCTTGTCGGTGATGCACTCCCTTACCCTGGCCGTCGAGACGAGCACCTCGACCGCCGGGACCCTGCCCATTCCGTCTTTTGTGGGCATGAGCCTCTGGGATATTATGCCCTTCATGACCCCGGCGAACTGTATCCGTATCTGCTTTTGCTGATAGGGCGGGAAGACCGAGACGATACGGTTTATGGTCTCCGTGGCGTCTATCGTGTGGAGTGTGGAGAGCACCATGTGACCGGTCTCGGCCGCCATGAGGGCTATCTCTATGGTCTCCAGGTCCCGCATCTCGCCGACCATGATAACGTCCGGGTCCTGCCTGAGCGCACCCCGGAGGGCATGCGAGAAGGAGTCGGTATCGACGCCTATCTCGCGCTGGTTTATGATGCAGCGCTTGTCCCTGTGCAGGAACTCGATGGGGTCTTCGACCGATATAATATGGCACGACCTGTTATTGTTTATGTAGTCCATCATCGCCGCGAGCGTGGTGGACTTGCCGCTGCCCGTTATCCCGGTGACGAGCACCAGGCCGCGCATCTCCATGGAGAGCCTGTCCATGACCTTCGGCAGATTAAGGGTGTTGAAGTCCTGGATTACCATGGGTATGACCCTCAGGACTATACCCACCGCGCCCCTCTGCTGGAATACGTTCACCCTGAACCTGCCGAGCCCCGGCACGCTGTAGGCCACGTCGGCCTGGTGGGTCTCCTTAAAGGCCGCCTTCTGCATGTCGTTCATCATCCGCCATGCGGCCTTGGATACGTCGTCGGGAGAGAGGCGCGGGTGGTTCTTAAGCGGTGCAAGGGAGCCGTGGACTCTCATTATGGGCGGGAGCCCCGCCTTAAGGTGTACGTCCGAGGCCTTTTCCTTTACCGCGAAGTTCAAAATGGCGCTTACATCCACCTCTTCAGCCATGTTTTTATCCCTCCTTGTTCTTTATGTCGAACTGTTCGCGTAGCTTGCCCTCTATTTCCGCAGCCCTCTCCGGGTTTTCCTTGAGGAACTTTCTGGCCGTTTCCCTGCCCTGTCCTATCCTCTCACCTCCGTAAGAGAACCAGGCCCCGCTCTTTTCGACGACATTGGCCTTCGTGGCCATATCGAGTATGTCCCCCTCCCGGGATATGCCCTGGCTGAAGATTATGTCGAACTCCGCGTCCTTGAACGGCGGGGCGAGCTTGTTCTTTACCACCTTCACGCGCGTCCTGCTCCCTATGACCGCATCGCCCTGCTTTATCTGGCCGGTCCTGCGGATGTCCAGCCTCACCGAGGAGTAGAACTTGAGCGCGTTCCCGCCCGTGGTGGTTTCGGGGCTTCCGTAGAAGACCCCTATCTTGTGGCGTATCTGGTTTATGAACAGCATGCAGGTATTGCTCTTGCTTATGGTGCCGGTGAGTTTCCGGAGTGCCTGGCTCATGAGGCGCGCCTGGAGGCCCATGTGGCTGTCTCCCATCTCCCCTTCTATCTCGGCCCTGGGGACGAGCGCGGCCACCGAGTCCACCACGATAAGGTCCATGCCGCCGCTCCTTATGAGCATATCGGCTATCTCGAGGGCCTGCTCGCCGGTGTCGGGCTGGGAGAGCAGCAGTGCGTCGGTATCGACCCCGAGCTTCCCGGCGTACTCCACGTCGAGCGCGTGCTCGGCGTCTATGAAGGCCACGGTGCCGCCCTTCTTCTGGGCCTCGGCCGCTATGTGGAGCGCGAGGGTGGTCTTGCCGGAGGCCTCGGGGCCGAATATCTCCACTATCCTGCCCTGCGGTACTCCTCCGATGCCGAGCGCTATGTCGAGGCTCGGGGAGCCGGTGGAGATGGCGGAGATGTCACGCACAACCCCGCCTTTGCCAAGGCGCATTATGGAGCCCTTGCCGAACTGCTTCTCTATCTGGCTCATGGCCAGGTCAACGGCCTTAGTCTTGTCGGTTGCCGACGGTGCTGCCATATCTATGAACCCTCCTTTGTTTATGACGCTATGAGTGCCCGAGTGTTATTTCTTTAATGGGATGGTGCTTCGCGCCTCCGGGGCCGAGCTCGCTCCGGAAGAGCGTAAAAGAATCTACCGTGAATGTCTTACCCGCCCCCCCTGCCCCCCCTGCCTCCCCGGTCCCCCCGGCCTCCTTCGGGAGCCTTGCCCGCTTCCCCTTTCTGACCCTTCCGAGTGTCAGGTGAGGGTGAAAGGGGCGTCCTTCCTTTTCGAAGCCTATCCTTTCAAGTCCCTCTTCGATATTTTCCCTGAGCCGGCGGAGTTCTTCGCATTCTCCTATCCCGACCCATATGACCCGCGGGTTTTTGAGGCTCGGGAAGGCGCCGACCCCCCCGGCACCCCCGGCACCCCCGAGCGTCAGGGTGAAAGGTTTAGCGCCCTTTCCCGCTTCTTCGAGTACGCTGCCTATCTCCTCTATCCCGGAGCTCTCGACCTCGCCCAGGAACTTGAGCGTCAGGTGTATGTTGCCGGGTTTGCCCCAGGATACGGCGTCGCTTTTACGTCCTGCGCTCTGAAGTTCTTCCTGCAGGGTTTTGAGCGCTTTTTTTATATCCGCCGGGAGCTCTATGGCGACGAAAGTCCTCAACCGTAATTGTAATCTTTACGCGAGCGCTTTTTCAAGGAGATTCAACGCGGAAAGCGCCGCGGCTTTCTTTATGGCCTTCCGGGTGCCTTTTAGAGAGAGTTTTTTCGTTTTCGTGCGCACCTTCCTGCAGTCGGCTATGGCGACAAAGACCGTGCCCACCGGTTTATCCGGGGTGCCCCCGCCCGGGCCGGCTATGCCGGTTATGGCAAGGGCCATGTCCGCCCCGAGTTTTTTCCTCGCCCCCTCGGCCATCTTCGAGGCCGTTTGGGCCGATACGGCCCCGTGCCGGTCGAGTGTCGCGGCCGAGACCCCGAGGAGCCGTTTTTTCGCCTCGTTGCCGTAGGCCACGACCCCGCCTTTGAAGTAGGCGGAGCTGCCCGGCACGTTAGTTATCATGTGCCCGACGAGCCCGCCTGTGCACGACTCGGCTACGGCAAGCGTCCTGCCGCTTTCGGCCAGCTTCCGGCCCACCGCCGTCTCGGGCCCCATCGAAGCCTTTCGTTCGCTCATAGCACGAACCTTATCGCGATCTGGGCGGTGACGTTGGCGTAGATACCGGCTGCCACGTCGTCCAGCACGATCCCCGCCCCCCCCGGAAGACGACTGTCGATGAGTCCGGCGGGGTAGGGTTTCAGGATATCAAAAAACCGGAAAAGAATAAAGGCCAATATTACGTTCTGGGCGGTGAAGGGGAGGAGGAATGTAGCCGCCCCGAAGCCCACGATTTCGTCGAGCACTATGCAGGAGGGGTCCTTTTTTTCTGCGATTCCGGCGGCCTCCGAGGCCAGGAGGCATGCCCCCACGATTGCCAGCGCCAGGGCCGCGGCGCCCCAGAGGGGAGGGAGCAGAGAAAGCGCGAATGCCAGCGGGATGCCCCAGAGCGTCCCCACGGTACCGGGGGCAAAGGGCGAGTAGCCGCTATAGGCCCCGGTCGCAAGGAACATTATGATGGAATTTTTCATCTTAAAATATGAAGCGGCGCATGCCGATGTTTACGAGTATGCCCACGCCTATGAGCGAGGTGAGGAGGAATGAGCCCCCGTAGCTCAGGAACGGGAGCGGCACGCCCACGACGGGCAGGAGCCCGGAGACCATCCCGATATTTATGGTTATGTGCCAGAAAAGCATGGCCGCGATACCGAGAGCGAGCAGGAAGCCGAACCTGTCCTTGGAGTTTTTTGCCGCCTCGAGCCCCCTTAAGAGGAGCGCCAGGAAGAGGGCGAGCACGGTGAACGAGCCCATGAGGCCCCACTCCTCGGCAAGGGTGGAGAGGATGAAGTCGGTGTGGTGCTCCGGGAGGAACATCAAGCTCGCCTGCGTACCCTTTGTGAAGCCCTTGCCGAGGAAGCCCCCCGAGCCTATGGCTATCTTGGACTGGAGCAGGTGGTAGCCGGACCCGAGCGGGTCGCTCGCGGGGTCCAGGAAGGACAGGAGCCGTTTTTTCTGGTAGCTCCTGAGCGAGCCCCAGGCGAAGGGGATGAGCGTTACGCAGAGCACGGCCAGGGCTGCGAGCGTCCGGGTTTTTATCTTTACGGTAAGCATCATCGAGCCGAATATCAGGACGAATATCAGAGAAGTCCCCAGGTCCGGCTCGCGGACGATGAGGACGAACGGTATAGCCAGCAGGAGCCCCGGCAAAAAGAGGTCCTTTAACCCGAGTCCCTTCTTCGGCACGATTATAGAGCTAAGGTAGCGCGCCATCACTACTATGAAGGCGAGTTTGGCGAACTCCGAGGGCTGAACGGACACTACCCCGAGGTCCAGCCACCTCTGCGCCCCGCCGACGGTCTGGCCGAAGGCGAGGGTGGCCGCGAGCGACGCTACGGACAGGATGAATATGGGGTAGGCGAAGCGCTCGAGGAGCGAGTAGTTGAGTATGACCGTAACCGTCATGACCCCCGCTCCGGCCGCGACCCACCAGAGCTGCCTCTGGTAGGCGTACCCCCCCTGGCCGAGCGTGGTGCTGTATATGCTCGCAAGCCCTATGGCGGCAAGGGCCGCGGTTACGGCCAGAAGCCGCCAGTCTATCTGGGCGAATAATCGTCTGTCTATCATAGTTTAAAGGCCGTGATGCGTGATGCGTGTGCGTGATGCGGGAAAGCCGTAATGCGTGTACGTGATGCGTTATACGTATTTAAAGATTTTCCGCATCACGTATAACGCACACGCATCACGGGTTTTAATCTATATCTCCTGCTCCTCCTCCTCTTTTTTCTTTGAGAGGTAGGTCTCGAATACCCTTAGCGCCACCGGGGCCGCGGCCCTGGAGCCGAACCCGCCGTGCTCGACCAGTACCACGACGGCTATTACGGGGTCGTCGTACGGGGCGAAGCCGACGAACCAGGCGTGGTCGCGCTGTTTGTAGGGGATTTTTTCTATATCCTTTTCTCTCTCCTTCAACCTTATGACCTGTGCCGTCCCGGTCTTACCGGCTATCTTGAGCCCCCCCTTCATAAGACGCCTTGCCGTTCCCCCTTCTTCCTCGACCACGCCCCGTAGCGCGCTCCGCAGTATCTCGAGGGTCTCCGGGGAGACCGCGAGCTCTCCGGCCTCCTCGGTGAAGAACTCTTCTATCAGTTCTCCTTCCGGCGTCTCGGTGCGTTCCACTATCCTGGGTTTTAAGAGCTTTCCGCCGTTGGCTATGGCCGCGTAGGCGGCGACGAGCTGCATCGGAGTGGCGAGCATATAGCCCTGCCCGACCGATATGCTTATGGTCTCGCCCGTGTACCAGCGCTCCCCCAGGGCGCGCTTCTTCCACTCGGAGCTCGGGACGAGCCCGGGCTTTTCGTCCTTCAGCCCCATGCCCGTGGAGGTGCCGAAGCCGAAACTCTTTGCGTAGCGGGCCAGCCTGTCCACCCCCACTTTAAGCCCTACCTGGTAGAAGAACGTATCGCTCGATTCCACGATCGCGCTGTGTACGTTTATTTTGCCGTGCCCAGCCTTTTTCCAGTCCCGGTAGTCACGCCTGCCGAACCGGAAGGAAGGGCCGGAGAATATTTTTTCCTCCGGGGTTATGAGCTTCTCCTCGAGGGCGGCCGAGGCGGTTATGGGCTTGAAGGTGGACGCCGGAGGGTACTGGCCCTGGATGGCCCTGTTGGTGAGCACGTTAAGCGGGTTTTCTATTATCGCCTTCCAGTTCTCCGCCGAGATGCCCGAGGCGAACATGTTCGGGTCGAACGACGGGGTGCTGACCATGGCGATTATTCTTCCCGTGCGGGGCTCCATCGCCACCACCGCGCCGGCCTTGCCGCTCATGGCGTCGCGGGCTATGAGTTGGGTGGGCAGGTCTATCGTGAGGAAGGTGTTGTTGCCGGGCTCGGGCGGTATCTTCGAGACCGTCTTTATCTCTCTTCCCAGGGCGTCGACCTCGGTATGCCTTCCGCCGTCCACGCCCCTTAAGGTCGTCTCGAGCATGGTCTCCACCCCGTTTTTGCCTACCATGTCTCCGGGCCTGTAGCTAACGCCCTTATCCCTCGCCCGGGCGACTTCCCTTTCGTTTATCTCCCCCAGGTAGCCCAGGATATGCGCTATGGCGTCGCCGTAGGGGTAGGCCCTCCTGGGTCCGACCTCCAGGACCACGCCGGGAAGCTCGAACTTGAAGCTCTCGACCTTTACCATCTCCTCCCAGGAGAGGTCTTCCTTGAGCCTTACGGGCCGGAAGGGGGAACGCTTCCGGGCCTTCTCGATCCTGGCCTCGATGGTACGCGGCTCTATCCTTACCAGCTCCGTGAGTGTTTTCTTCGTCTTCTCCCAGTCCCGGACGTCCTCGGGGATTACGGACAGGTCGAAGCCCGGACGGTTTTCCGCGAGCCTCAAGCCGCTCCTGTCGAAGATAAGGCCCCTGGGCGCGGTGGTGTTCACAAGCCGTATGCGGTTGGTGCGGGACAGCTCCGCGAACTCCAACCGTTCCATTACCTGCAGGTACCAGAACCTGGAGGCGAGGACGAAGAAGGAGATGAAGAGCACGGCCTTTACGAGGAAGAGCCGTTCCCTCAGCTCCCTTGGTTCCTTGTCACCTACGTAGCTCATCAAGGCAGATAGCTCCCCTGGCTTTTCTCGCGGAAGCCCGTGATGCGTTCTATCCCGGCTATTATGAACGGAGCGGAAAGCCCCGTCACAACGGCCACCGGCAGCACGTGGCCCGCGAACGCAAGGTCCGGGTTTATGGAAACGACTATCGCGTATGAAAGCGCGCCCTTTAAGGCCACGCCGAGCGCCGTCCCAAGGACGCCTGCGGCGGCGCCTGAGAAGTGCACCTTCTTGCTCAGAACATAGACGACTATGAAGAAGAAGAGGAGAGAGAAGGAGGTGGAGCCTATGATGGCCCCGCTGAAGACGTCGTCCACGTAGCCCAGCATGAAGGCGAGGACCACGCCGTGTACCGACGGCCTCGCGTACGCTATATGGAAGACTATTACGAGCGGGAGGTCCGGCAGCGGCAGGCCGGGGAAGAGCGTGCTCTTCACGGAGAGAAACACTACCGTAAGCGGCAGGAATATAAGGAAGTCTCTCATCGCCTTAACGGGGGTGCGGGTCTTCCGTTACCACGAGCACCTCTTCTATCTTGCTGAGACCTACGTATGGCCGGACCTCGACGCGGCTGAAGAAGTTGTCGCCGCCCTTTTCGACCCGGGTTACCTCTCCCACCAGGAGCCCCTTGGGGAAAACACCGGCGAGCCCGGCGGTTACTACCCTGTCGCCGACGCGCACGTCTTCAAGCTCCCTCAAGTACTTCAATATGATGCCGCCGGAGCCGTCGCCCTGCGCCACCCCCTTCACCCTCGTCCTCTGCAGTATGACGTCTATGTTCGAGCGGGGGTCGGTGAGGAGCAGCACGGTGGAGGTGCCGGCCGTGACGGCGATGACCCTTCCCGCCACCCCCTCGGGCCTTACCACGGGCATGTTCGCTCCTATGCCGTGGTCCGCGCCCTTGCCGAGCGTGGCCGTCCTGGTCCAGCCCCCGCCCGCCTCGAAGGCGCTGAAGCCGAGCGTGTCGGCGGGAAGGGTCGTAAGCGAGTAGTCCCGCTTGAAGCCCATGAGGTAGTTGAGCCCGGCGCTCAGCCGGAGCTCTTCGCGGAGGCTGTTGTTCTCTTCGTTAAGCGCGTGGACGGTCTCCTTCAGCGTCTCGTTCTCCTCGCGCAGCCCCACCAGGTAGAGGTAACCGCTCCAGGTGTCCTCGACGAAGGAACGTACGCCGAGAAGCGCGCTCTGGAGAGGAGAGGTCAGGCCTGCAAGGACCCCCTTCACCAGAACGGCCCCGCCGACGCCCTTCTTCTCGGTTACGGTCAGGTGCAATGAAAAGAGACAGAGGACGGTCGCAGAGAGAATGACCTGGTGTCTCCGTAGGAATGCTGTCATTATGCGGGTATTCGTTTGTCCGGAAAGCCGAGGCCCCGGCGGCCTCAGTTCGGTATGGTAACTTCCTTCAGGAGCGCTATCTCGTCGAGCACCTTGCCGGCCCCCCTTACCACACAGGTAAGCGGGTCGTCGGCTATGGTAATCGGGAGCTTGGTCTCCTCCCTCAGGACCGAGTCGAGGTTTCTCAGGAGCGCCCCGCCGCCGGCGAGCATTATGCCCTTGTCCACCATGTCGGCCGCCAGTTCCGGAGGGGTGGTCTCCAGCACCTGCTTTATGGCATCTATGAGCGCGTTCAGGGGTTCGTTCAGCGCCTCCCTTACCTCGACCGCGGCTATCTCGATTGTGGCCGGTATGCCCGTCACCAGGTTGGAGCCCTTTATCTCCATCATCTGGTCCTCCTCCTCGGGGGAGGTGAGCCCCATGCTCATCTTCATATTCTCGGCCACGCCCATGCCTATGGCCAGGTTGTACTTTCTCTTTATGTACTGCATTATCACCTCGTCGAACTTGTCCCCGCCAACGCGTATGGACTTGGCCTGGACGATGCCCGACAGAGAGATTACGGCTATCTCCGAGGTGCCGCCGCCGATGTCCACTATCATGTTCCCCGAGGGCTCGGTAATGGGCATGCCCGCGCCTATGGCCGCTGCCATGGGCTCCTCGATCAGGTATACCTCCGAGGCCCCGGCCGAATGGGCCGACTCCTTTACCGCCCTCTTCTCCACCTGGGTTATGCCCGACGGTACGCCCACGATTATTCTCGGGCGCACGAGGAGCTTACGGTTGTGGACCTTGGCGATGAAGTGCTTTAGCATCTCCTCGGTCACCGCGAAGTCGGCTATGACCCCGTCCTTCAAGGGCCTTATGGCCGCGATATTCCCGGGGGTCTTCCCGAGCATGGCTTTCGCGTCCCCGCCGACGGCCAGAACGCGCCTGCCCCTGCCGTCCTTCCTCACGGCGACCACCGAAGGCTCGTTTATTACGATGCCCTTGTTCTTGACATATATCAGGGTGCTTGCCGTGCCCAGGTCTATGGCGAGATCGTTCGAGAAGAGTCCTATAAGGTAGTTGAACATGGTGTCTCC
>JAZGJJ010000110.1 GCA_036482575.1 Thermodesulfobacteriota bacterium | reverse complement strand
GCTCCCGTGGAGAAAAACGTGGGTTGATTTTAAGCCCCTTTTATGGGATAACTCCAGCGGGAGGTAGTTCAAGATGCTCTTTTCTCTGATGCACATAGTGCACGTGCTCGGCGTGATACTCTGGATAGGCGGGCTCGGGTTTATAACGATACTTATATTCCCCCTCCTTTTAAGGAGCCGGAACCCGCTCGAGAAGGTCCTTCTTTTCCGGAGGATTGAACACAAGTTCGCCCCGCTTGCGAGGGTCTACAACCTTGTTGTCGGGGTCTCGGGCTTTGTGATGCTGTTTGTGGCGGGCTGGCACAACATCCTCTTTACGAGCCAGGGACGTTTGCTCCTTTTCATGGTGATCGTATGGACCTTCTGGGCGGTCATGCTCTTCGGGCTCGAGCCGCTCGTGGTAAAGAGGATGCTCGACAAGATGACGGAGAGCGACGAGGAGATGGACATAGACGGGATATTCCGGATGATGAACAAGCTCCACTGGTTACTGCTTTTCGTCTCGCTCACGGCCGCGTCCGCAGGCGTGCTCTTCGCGCACGGGACGCCTTTTTAACGGAACACCTACGGAGGAGAATGCCGTATGCCGCCTCGTAAGAACAACAAGCCGAGCTTCCGCCAGAGCGTGGACATGATGGTGGACCGCGCCGTGGAGGTCCTGGAGCTGGAGCCGGGGCTGGCCGAGGCCATAAAGGGCTGCAACGCCGTCATAGAGGTAAGGTTCCCTGTCGAGATCCGCGGCAAGATACGGGTCTTTACCGGGTGGCGCGCCACGCACAGCATCCACCGGCTGCCGGCCAAGGGCGGCATACGTTACGCCACGGCCGTCAACAAAGACGAGGTCGAGGCGCTGGCCGCGCTCATGACCTACAAGTGCGCCATAGTGGACGTGCCCTTCGGCGGCTCCAAGGGAGGGCTTTGCATAGACCCCCGGAAGTTCAAGCGGGAGGAGATGCAGCGCATAACGCGGCGCTTCGCCAAGGAGCTTGCCACCAGAGGCTTCCTCAGCCCCGCCACCAACGTGCCGGCCCCGGACATGGGTACGGGCCAGAGGGAGATGGCCTGGATAGCCGACACCTACAAGCACCTCTTCCCCGAGGACATAAACTACACAGCGTCGGTCACGGGCAAGCCCGTGCATTCGGGCGGCGTCAGGGGGCGGCTCGAGGCCACGGGCCGGGGCGTGTGCTACGCGCTCCAGGAGTTCTTCCGGCACCCCGAGGACGTCCGGGCCGCCGGCCTCGACGGCGGCCTGGACGGCAAACGCATTATCATACAGGGCTTCGGCAATGTCGGCTACCACGCGGCCAGGTTCCTATCCGAGGACGGCGCGAAGATCGTCGCCATAATCGAGCACGACGGCGCCATAATGGATAAAGACGGCCTTCCGGTGGACAAGGTGCACGCCCACATGATAGAGAACGGCGGGGTACGGGAGTTCCCGGGCGCACACTACGTGGAGGAAGGCAAGGCAATACTCGAAGAAGAGTGCGACATACTCATCCCCGCGGCCATAGAGGAAGTGATAGACAAGGATAACGCCCCGCGCCTGAAGGCGAAGCTCGTCGCCGAGGCGGCCAACGGGCCGGTGACTTTCGAGGCGGACCGTATACTCCGGGAACGAGGGGTGGTCGTCATACCGGACGCCTACCTGAACGCGGGAGGCGTTGTCGTAAGCTACTTCGAGTGGGTGCGCAACCTGAAACACATACGCTTCGGCAGGATGGAGCGCCGTCTCGAAGAGCTCCGGGGCAAGCACACCTTGAAGGCCATAGAGGAGGCGACGGGCAAGAAGGTGCCGGAGTGGATAACGAAAGAACTCAGCCACGGGCCCGACGAGCTGGACCTGGTGAACTCGGGGCTGGACGACACGATGCGGCTGGCGTTCCAGCAGATACGCGAGCTCAAGGCGTCGAGCGAGAAGGTGGAAGACTACCGCACGGCGGCCTACGTCATAGCCATAGAGAAGATAGAGCGCGCATACCTCGAAAGCGGAATATATTACTGACTTTACTACACAGCGCCACAAATAGTTGCGCGTACAGAGCGTCAGAACAAAGCAGACCGAGGCGCGACGAAGGCGAGGAGTGAGGCGTACTTTGATGGTACGCCGCAACGACGAGCCGAGGAGCAACGACGGGTGCTGCCGCACGGTTAATGCCATACGAGGCCCAATACACCGTTGGTATCTCGTACCAACAACGGTAGTCCTGAAATTGAAACCCCGTCACGGGGTGCGAAGTTATGGCGCTCTGTTTAAAAGCTCTATGATGAGTTCCTTCGCCTCCTCCCCATCCCACTCCTTTTCGCCCAGTATCTTCCCGAGGAACTTTCCGTCCCTCCCGATAAGGTAGCTCGTCGGCAGCGCCATTATCTCGTAGTCCTTCCTCGCGTCCCCTTCGGAGTCGAGGAGGAGGGGGAAGGTCAGGGAGTGCGTATCGCGGAACTCCTTGACCTTTTGCATGCCCTTCCGGCCCCGGTCTCCGGCAACGCCCACGACTACGAGTCCGCTCTCCCCGAACTCCTTCCAGAGCTTTTCGAGGGCGGGCATCTCTCTCCTGCATGGGGCGCACCAGGTGCCCCAGAAGTTAAGGAGGACGAGCTTGCCCCTGAACTCTTCGAGGCTCCTTTCCTCGCCTTCGACGTCGGTCAGGGTGAAGGCGGGCGCCTCGACCCTTACCTTGGGCGTTATGACCCCGAACTCCGAGCCGGTGTCCTCCGTAGCGGCCGGGGCCGCTGCCCCGGCCGCTGCCCCGGCCGCGGAGGCCATAAGGGCCGCCGCTGCAACCAGAGCCAGAACCTTTATCTTGAAACCTATATGCACCATACTACCTCGCGTGCTCCTTCAGGTACCCGAGTATAACCACCCTCTCCTCTTCGGTGAGCGCGGCCATGCCCTTATCCGCCATAACACCCTCCATTACCTCCACCATCCGCTCCCACTGATGCGCGGTGTGCCTCGCGGGGTGGGCCAGGGAATGGCACAGCCCGCACTTTGCGGCGTAGAGCCCGGCCGCCTCCGACCCCTCGTCGGGCAAAGGGGTCGGGGCTCCGGCGCAGGCCGCGACGACGACCAGTATAAATAGTATAAGCGATTTCTTCATGCTTTGTCTCCCTTTCATTCCAGCTCATTTTATCTCGCTTCGCAGGAACGGCGGCTCAAAACCCGAGCCTGCTCTTGGCGGGCTTGGGCACGTACCTCCTGCTCGCCTTCGTCGGTATCTCTATATACCAGGTAAGCATCACCCGGTAGTCCTCTTCCATCTGCGGGCCGTTAAGGTCTTCGTATATCGGCACGCCAACGTTCACGTCGAGGATATGTAGCGGGAAGGGCTGCCACTGAAGCCCCACCGTGGCGGAGAGCTTTTCACCGCCGTAGTTGTCCGGGTCCCACATGGGGCTCATATAGTTGCCGTTCATCATCCTGCCCGCGAGCCCGTCCCGGGCGTCGTCCATCTCGCCCCTCACCTTACCTGATGACTTCGCGTTAAGCTGGAGTTGTCCCACCAGGTCGTAGCGGAGCTGGTACATCCCGTAGAGGTCGAGCTTAAGCTCGTCTCCGAGCCTGTATTCGCGTTTGTTCTTGTACCAGCGGCCCGTATAGGTGAGGTTCGCCCCCCACCACCACGGAGAGCTCGACCCCTGGTAGAGAAGCCCGAAGCTCGGGTCGAACGTGCCCGAGCCTAGCTGCATGCCGTAGGGCAGGAGCGCGTCCCTCTTTGCGGGGTCCGGATGCTCGTCGTTCTCCTCGTCTATCGAGCCCGTGGGGAGGCTCAAGCCGAAGAAGAAAGAGAACTGGTTTGTCGGGATGAGCGGGTCGTCGGCGTAGAGCCGGTACTTGGTCATGAGCATGGTGTCGGCCATGCCGTCGGACTCCATGGTGTACTTATACGGAGCCCCCATCATAGGTTGCACCTTCATCCTCATCCTGTTCTTCTTCCACATGGGCATGATGCCGACGAAGAAGTCGTCGGTGAAGCTATAGCCGACGGCGAGGTTCGTCATGGTCATGGTCATCTCCGTCGGCACGGCCATGTAGGGGGCGCCCATGCCGGTTATGAGGCTGTCCTCGTCGACCGAATGGGTGCCGTCCCTCAGGTCCCCCATCTTCATGAACATCGGGCTTATTTTGAGCCGGAACTCCTTTGTTTCGGGTACTCCCCCGCCCATTATGTTCATGGGCATGTTGCCGCCGCACTTGCCGCAGCAGAGCCCTATGTAGGCGTGGGCCGCGGCGGGGAGCGCCAGAAAGACCACGGTTAAGAGAACGTATACTTTTTTCATATCCGAAAGACCTCCGAAAGTTTTTTCAGGGGCCCGGGTGCATGATGCACACAGTGCATGATGCACACGGCGCCACAACGAATGACGCATTGCGACGCACTGATACGCACCGGGACCAACCCTGTGTAATCAAGGAAAAGTTTTCTTAAGGAAGGTTAGCGAACTGCCGGAGGTCTTTCGGATGGTTCGGACGTCGGACCGCTGTAAAGGGTACGGCCCTCCGCGAGAGTGGTTTCAAGGCTTTCGGCCGCCGGGGTCTCCGTCCGGCCGGTTACGAATAAAGACTCGATCGACTGTGTCGAAACTACCGGCGTGCCGCTGTTGGCGCCCGCGCAGTGGATAAAGAGGTCGCGGTCGTCCCCGGCGGCATTCTTCTCGCTGTCATTATTCCCGTTGCCGGCCGCGCGGGCGGCCTTCTTGTGCTTCCCGCCGTGCTTCCCGCCATACTTCATTGGACATGCGTCCCCGTGCTCGCAGTCCTCGGCCATGGCTTCGGAAGAATCGAGGAAGATACCGTCGAGCCCGGCTTGGGCGAGCGGGGTAAAGCCCGGCGACAGAAAGGCGGTGATTATGAAAAGTGACAGCAGCCTGCGCATCTTTTTATCGTATCAAACCCCCGGCCGAAGGGCAAGGAGTTCATGGAAGTCAGTCCTTCCCGTCCTTGAAGAAGACGTTATAGAAGCAGAACGACACCAGCCCCGCGACGAACCCCCACGAGGCCAGAAGGAATATCCATCCCTTCATACTCATCCCTTATTCCTCCTCCTCTGCCAGGCCATCTCGACCAGCACGATGTGGAGCGCGAAGAGAGCCACGAGGTAGCCTCTGGCTATCCACGTCCCCGTGTCCCCCACCGTTATCTTGGCGTAGAGCTCGAAGTAGAGCCATGCAATGAGTATTATGGAGAGGAATACCGGGCTCACGTACTTCATGAGGTAGAAGAAGACCCGCGGGACCTTTATCCGCCCTCCCCTGGTTATCTCGTTCCATGCGTTCTCCGCGCCGAAGACCCAGAAGAATATTATCATCTCGGCCAGGGCGAGGATTACGAGAGAGAAGCTCGCCACCCAGAAGTCCAGCTCGTCGAGGCCGTTCTGGACGAACATGGGTATGGTCACCGATACGACGAAGAAGACGCCGAGCCACTTTACCGCCTTGGCCCTCGACCAGTCGAACTCGTCTTCGAAGAACGCTATGGCCGGCTGCGAGAGCGCCACTATGGAGGTAAGGGCCGCTATGTAGAGGAGCCCGAACCACAGGAAGCCGAAGAAGTTCCCTGCGGGCATGTGGGCGAAGATGGCAGGCATGCTGACCATGCCGAGCTTGAAGGCCCCGAGGTCGGCGGCCGTCTCCTCGGCCCCGGCCACCCCGAAGAATATGACGGCCGAGGCTATGACTATGGTCGAGCCGAAGACCACCTCGGCGAACTCGTTAAGGCTCGCCGTAGCGAGCCCGGTAAGCGCTATGTCGTCGTCCTTCTTGACGTAGCTGGCGTAGGTTATCATGGCCCCCATGCCGAGAGAGAGGGTGAAGAATACCTGCCCGGCCGCCGCCAGCCATACCCTGGGGTTGGTAAGACCCGAGAGGTCGGGCTCCCACAGGAACGAGAATGCCCTGGCCGTCGTCATCGTCGGGTCGGTCGGCGAGTCGAGCGTTACTATCCTTACGAAGAGTATGGTCGCCATTACGAAGAGCGCCGGTATGGCCACCTTGCAGAGCTTCTCTATCCCCTCGGAGATACCCTTTACGAGCACCAGGAGGCTCAGGCCGAGAGTTAGGAGGAAGAGGGGGTAGGCCAGCGGATGGGGCGCCATGAATATGCCCGAGTCCGAGGTGCTGTGGGCCACGTAGTTGCCGAAGTATTCGAGGTAGGGCGCCAGGTACTCCTTGGGCGTTGCGCCCACCCCCCCCACCCCCCCCGCCCCCCCCGCTACGGCTGTCGGCTCGGGGAAGTAGTTAAGGAGCGAGGAGAGGCTGAAGGCCAGGGTCCAGGACGCGATGTAGGTATAGTATACGAGTACGACCAGCGGGAGGAAGATGCCGAGTATACCGAAGTACTTGGCAAAGCGGTTCTTCCACATGGCGTCGAACACGCCCGGGGCCGTACCGTGGCCGAGCGAGCCGCCGTAGCGGCCCATGCCCCACTCCACCCACATAAGGGGTATGCCGAGCACTATGAAGGAGATGAAGTACGGTATCATGAAGGCGCCGCCGCCGTTCTCCGCGGCCTGCACCGGAAAGCGCAGGAAGTTCCCGAGCCCTATGGCGTTGCCCGCCATGGCAAGGATCAAACCTATTCTAGTACCCCAGTGCTCTCGCTGGTTCATGCGCGCGCGTCCTTCGTTCGGATGGTTTCACCTCTTATACCCGATTAAAGGGGGGGTTGTCAATTGTATGGGGGGAAGGGTGAAGAGGGATTAGGCACTCATTCATTGAAAGGACGGGCTTTTTAGCCTATAATGGTCGGGTGGACGGGGCCGTGAAGCGTTGCTTTTCGTGTAATAAGGAGCTTGAGGTCGAAAAGCCCGGCAGGGGGGAGGAGTGCCCTTCCTGCGGCGCGGACGTAAAGGTATGCCTTAACTGCCTCTTCTACGACCCGGACTCGTATAACGAATGCCGCGAGCCGCAGGCCGAGAGGGTCGTTACAAAGGACAGGGCCAACTTCTGCGACTGCTTCGCTCTCCGGGGGGCCGAAAGGAAAGACGGCGGAGGGGGGGGCGGCGGCGGGGAGGAAGACCCGCTTAAAGGTCTTAAAACCCTCTTCAAGGACCCTTAAGATATGAGCGCAAAACAGAAGAGAGCCGCCTCCGACATCATCGGCATCGGGGTAGTCGCCGCCCTGGCCTTCTGGGTCTTCGATACGGCGGTGGACACCTTCGTCTTCGGCGAGGGCGACTTCCTCGACAACATGCTCGCCCCGAGCTATTCAAAACTATGGATGCGCTTTGCGGTCGTCGGGATGATGATGGGCATGGGGCTCTACGCGCGGCACCTCATCAACGAGCGCAGACGCACGGAGGAAGCGCTCAGGCTGAGCGACGCGCGAAGCAGGGCCATGTTCATGGACGCGGTCGACGGCATCGTCACCATCGACAGCGGCGGCGTAATCGAGTCTTTCAACAGCGCGGCCGAGGAAATATTCGGCTACGAAGCAGGAGAGGTCGTGGGCCGGAACGTAAAGCTCCTCATGCCCGAGCCCTTCCGGAACGAGCACGACGCCTACCTGAAGGACTACCTGACCACGGGAGAGAAGAAGATCATCGGCACGGGGCGCGAGGTGGAGGGCGTGCGCAAGGACGGCACGGTCTTTCCGCTCGATCTCGCCGTAAGCGAGGTCCGGCTGGGCGACTCGCAGGTCTTCATGGGGATCGTACGCGACATCTCCGAGCGCAAGAGGATGGAGGATAAGCTCCAGGAGCTCGCGACGACCGACATGCTCACCGGGGCCTACAACAGGCTCAAGCTCGAGGAGATAATGGTGCACGAGGTGGAGAGGGTCAAGAGGTACGACCACCACCTCTCGGTGATCATGCTCGACATAGACAGCTTCAAGGAGGTCAACGACACCCACGGGCACGACGTGGGCGATGCCGTCTTAAGAGCCCTCTCCGACATCGTCCGCGAGCACAAGCGGACCACGGACTACTTCGTCAGGTGGGGCGGCGAGGAGTTCATGGTGGTCACCCCGGAGGTGGACTTGAAGGGGGCCGAGGAGGCGGCCGAGAGGATGCGGCAGATGATAGAGGAGTACGGCTTCGGCAAGGCCGGACGGGTGACGGTAAGCTTCGGCGTAACGCTCTTCAAGGAGGGCGATACCGTCAGGAGCTTCCTCAAGAGGGCGGACGACGCCCTCTACAGAGCGAAAGACGGCGGCAGGAACAGGGTGGAGGTAATGGAGTGAGGGGGCCGTGGTCCGTGTCCGTGGTTCGTGTCCGTGATGGGTGCGTGACGCACCGCGATTATCCTCCCCCTTTTTCAAAGAGCCTGCCCCGTACTTGATACGGGGGGGATTGAGGGGGATTGGCGCGGAGCCTCTTTAACTCCCTAACTCCCTGACTCACTAATTCCCTGTTTCACACCTTTTCACTTGAAAACAACCATAGATTGTGGTGTAAGGGGGTGGGGAGGACGGCTGCACCAAAACACACAAACCTTTATGTTTGGACATCTAAAGATAAATGACATTAACGCCCTAAAAGAAGGTTTCCTTCGAAATCTAGGGAAGATTAATGTCATCTGTGGAAAGAATAACAGCGGCAAGTCTACACTTCTTGGAGGAATTAACAATCCTGCCAATAGAATCGAAGGGAAACCATTAGGCAAAGGAGAGGCTGAGGCCATATTTAAAGATTCTACAAATGCTACGGGTTGGCGCGGCACAGACCAAAACAAGAATACTCACTACAAAGAAATTATACAGCGGGTTCTCTCAACCCAAGAAGAATGGTTTTCAGATGAAACGGACAATTTTACCTCGCGTCTTTTTAAAGGGTTCAAGAACAACCCTTACATAGGCAACTACGGCTTAGACATGGGAGTGGTAGCACGAGCATACCAGCAGCTATATAGTACCGCTTACCACACAGTCCTTTTGCCCCCGAAAAGGAATCTGGAACTCCGCGAGCAAATACACACAGATGCAGAAGTCAAGCCTGATGGAGTGGGACTATTAAACTACCTTTTCAATGCAAAAAATCAAGCGGAAGGTTCTGCCGATGAGCAAGTTTTTAGTAAAATAAGCGATGCGTTTACTAACATATCGACTGGCTATAAATTTGATATTTTTACGGAAGAAAAGAATAGATTAATGCTAAAGTTTAAAAAGGATGGGGCGTGGATTGTCGCGCAAAACTGTGGCTTGGGAATGCAGGAACTATTGGTTATTTTATATTTTGCAATCCATCCTGAAAATAACGTGATACTGATTGAGGAGCCGGAAAGCCATTTACATCCAGACATGCAAAGGAGATTACTTTATTTTTTGCGCAATAATACCGACAAACAATTCTTTGTGACGACACACTCCAACATCTTTTTGGATAATGCCCTGATAGACAAGGTGTTCTTTACGTCCTTTGATGGACAAGTTGTTGTGGATGACGCCACAAGCAGGGCTTCCATCTTAGATGATCTGGGATATTCTGTAGCAGACAACCTAGTTTCAGATCTTGTCATATTGGTTGAGGGGCCGAAGGATATACCGATTGTAGAAGAATTTCTTATTAAGATGGGTTTATACGAGATGTACAATATTAAAATATGGCCGCTAGGTGGTGATATAATGGACCAGACAGATCTTTCCGTATTCTCTCAACATTATGCCATTATCGGGCTTGTTGATAAGGACCCTAACAGCGACCCCGTTCGCAAACGTTTCATAAAGAAATGTAAAGAGCATGGCATAGATGTGCACCGACTTAAAAAATATTCTATAGAGAATTATTTTACTCTCAGGGTATTGAAAGGAGTATTCGGCTCGCAAATTTCGGACTCAATTAAGGACATCAACCCTGACAAAAAATTAGAAGAACAAATCGGGATTAGCGTAAAAAAGAATGCCAAGAAATTAGCCAAGGAAATGCGACTGGACGAAATAAAGGGCACTGATTTATACAAGTTCTTCGAGAAGGTCGGAAAGATGTGCAAGGAAGGCGTTGGTGCATAGTAGGTGCTGTCGCTGCCTTGCCTACTTTGCTCATAGCTACTACCGTATAAATTTTATCCTTTTAAGGAATTCCTGATTATCAATCGTTTTCTTGCACATCTCTCCCCCTACTTTCCCCTCAAGAAATGCACCCCATCTCTCCGAGAGAGATGAGAGGAACTCCTCCGACACCCCACGGCTCTTTTCTCTATATGCATCAACCCATAAAAGAGCCTCACGGCTATCTCCCGGAATGGTTGTCCTCATATTAACGGTAAAATAAACTATGGAGGATATGCTCGAATAGTGCCGTCCCTTTAGAATCTCTCCCAAGACATACATTGCCGCATCAGACTCCAAAGAGTAATTCCCGTCATTGGCAAGCAAAAGCAAACCTTTCGCATGGGGTAGGCCAAGGTGTTCTTTTGTCTCTCTAATCTGCTTATTAGCTTTCTTTATAACCCTTTGAATGGAGTCTTGCACTATCCTCAACACATCTGTTTGGCATTCCAGCGGAAGATCTTTTGTGTTTATGGTTTTTCTACCATATATTGGAGGAACAAGGCCTTTGCTTTGCCACATTGAATACAAGTCGTTCAGCTTCCGCTTATAGTCTTTGTCACGAAAATAGTCTTTTTCGAGACATTTAAGTTCAGCTACTATGATTTCGCTTTCTGGAAAGAGGTAGTCCGCATTTTTGGTCTTGGGTGATTTTGGAAGCAACTCTTTGATAAGCTTGCCACCAATTTCTTTGACAAACATGTCAAAGCACTCCTCAATGTTTATGTTTTTGGACGATAACATAGGCAGATAAAAAACAGGTTTTCTTCTTATAATAACAAAAAAGACTAGCACGTTGGGGGAAAAGGGGGCAAAAAAAGACCCCCCCTCCCTTCCCCTCATCTCCTTTTGTCTTTGAACAAGATTCCCCCTCGCCCTTCGACAGGCTCAGGATGAGCGGGGGTGAACGGACGCCCCGGTTGACTTCCGCCCGGCGGGTCTGTAAAATATCTCTGTTTGCCATCTAAAGGAGACCACCGTGTGCTTTTCAGCTACCGCGAGCTTTGCAACGGGCGCCATAGTCGCCCCGTCCGGACTCTACGGGCTCAGGCTCGCCCTTAACTACAACCGGAAGTACGTCCTCATCACGCTCTTTGTGCTGGTCCTGGCCGCCCAGCAGATAATAGAGGGCTTTGTCTGGCTCGCCCTGCATGACGGCAACTACACGCAAGCGGTAGGCCTTGGAAAACTCTTCCTCTTCTTCTCCCACTTCTTCTGGCCCGTGGCGGTCCCCGTAACGGCCTGCGCGATGGAGGAAGACAAGAGAAAGCGCGGGCTCTTCTTCCTTGCCTCTATCGGCGCCTTTGTCTTCGCCTCCTTCTTCTACTTCCCGCTCCTCATAGGCGAGGGGAAGGTATCGGTGGAGATCTCCCAACGCTCCGTCTATTACATCACCAACATCCTTTACGACGCCTTCGTCCCGAGGGAGGTGCCGGGCGCGGTCTACAGCTCATTCGTCGCCTTCCCCCTCGTCTTCTCCTCCAACGAGAACCTCCGCCACTTCGGATGGACCATCGTCGTCGCCTTTATCCCCGCCTTCTTCATATACTACTACGCCTTTACGTCGGTCTGGTGCTTCTTCGCCGCCATCGTCTCCCTGTACATCGTCTATATGGTCATGAAGGCTACGGTGGTAGGCCGGAAGCACGGTGAAGCGGCGAGTTAGACGGGCATTTCCCCCCCCTACCCACTCAGGCAGTTGACTCTCCGGCGAAAAAGACGCATATAATACCTACATGTAGCCGTGAAACGCCGGATTTCACCATATCATCGGCCATGAACGACAGGCTGCGAAAGCTGTGGCACCCTTAACCTCCTCCATACCCGTCCACACGCTGGACGGCAGGATACTGCTCTCCGTCGGCTCGGCCGTAACACCGGAGGCGTTGGAGACCCTCATCCTGTCGAACCCCGACGCGCCGTATAAGAGCCACAACCTCATGGGCCACGGCACCGTGAGGAAGGACATGCGGGAGTTCGTCGCCGCCCCCCCTTACGACACGATATTCTCCGAGCGGGAGCGCACCGCCGAGATCTTCGGAGAGCTCGAGGAGGTCCGGCTCGTGGGCCCGGCCCTGGAGATGCTGGACCACTTCAAGCAGAACGACTTCTACTCCTACCGCCACTTCCTGACGGTCTTCCTCCTCTCCTCGTCCATCGCCCGGGAGCTTATACCCGACCACGAGAATAGGGGCGAACTGGCCGCGACCGGCCCGGTCCACGACATAGGCAAGGTCTGCGTCTCCCCCGACATCATCGAGAAGACGACCCCGCTTACCGTAAGCGAGAAGCGCGCCCTGGACGACCACACCATAGCCGGGTACGTGCTGCTCTGCTACCACTCGCGGGAGACGGGCGGCCTGCCCGCCTTGATAGCCAGGGACCACCACGAGAAGAACGACGGCTCGGGCTACCCGCAGGGCATCATCCTGAGTAACCTCCTGGTGGAGATCATCGCGGTAAGCGACGTCTACGACGCGCTCCTTGTGCCAAGGCCCTACAGGCCCACCCCCTACGACAACCGGACGGCGCTGGAGGAGATCGTGGAGATGGCGACAACCGGGGTGTTCAGCTGGGAGACGGTCAAGGTACTGGTGAGCCACAACAGAAGCTCCAGGCCCGCCCCCGACAAGACATTCATACCGACCGACAGGAGGGGGGAGCCGCCAAAGGACAACGTGTACGGCAAGCTCGTCGACGACGACTGAGGGGTGGAAAATTTATCCCATCCACTGTCTATATAGAAGAGGGGGCGGCCCATCCTTCGGGCCGCCCCCTCTTGTGTGTCGCCTATACGAACCTGGTTCGGGCTTTAGCTCCTCTGCTCCATCCCGGCCGGCTGGGTCGTGGCCTGAGATACCACCAAGTCCGTCTCCGCCACTATCTTGTGCCAGACGTCTCTCGGGGCGAGCACGACCGAGCCCGGCTTAAGCGGCGAGCTCTCTTCCGTCCCGGCGTCGAGATAGTAGGTGCCCGTGCCTTCGTGTACGAAGAACACCTGGTCACCCGTCGGGTGCCTGTGCCAGTCCAGCACCTGCCCGGCCTTGAAGTAGTATGTGTCCTGCCCTATGGCGTCGGTCTTTATGTAGGTAACCTTGCTTACCGCCTCGTCCTTGAACTCCCTGGTCTCCATCACGTTAGCCGATTCCATTACGTCCGTCCTCCTTGTTGTTTTGTTTTTTTATTTGTTGAGTAACAACCACTGCGCCTTGTCCGGGTCCTCGCCCGACATCCAGAGCCACAGGTCCGGCGCCCAGTAGAGCACGAGATACGAAAAGCCCCATACCGCGAAGCCGCCCCACAGGAGCGCCACCCATATGGGGACCTTATTGTGCTGCGTCTCTATCCTGGCTTTTTTTTCCATCTTTTCCATTTCTTCCATTTTTCCCATCTCTTCCATCTCAAGAACCCTCCTTTTACATGCACAGGCCCTGTGGGCTTTACGTCCGTATCCCGAGCCTCTTCTCCTCGGCGACCATCTTCTCTTCCATTTCGAGCACCCTGTACTTGGCGCGCTCCACGTCCTTGAAGTCTCCCTTCAGGAAGCTCCAGACGAATAGAAAAAAGAAGCCCACGGCCACGAAGAGGTAGGTTATGACCTGGATAACGGCAAAGCCCACGACCTCGCCCCTGGGGATGGTGTTGACTATCTCGTAGACCTTGTAGGCGAAGGTAAGGCCCGCGAAGGCCACGCCCAGCACCACCCACGTGCCCACGATAACCGTTACCCATTCCCTCGGCTTGTGCCCGGTCGTACTACCTGTCTTCATAAGTCGCCTCCTTCCTGCCAGCTTCCGAGCCACTGCAGATAGGTCACCACCGAGAGCGCCCTCTTGGCCGGCCTCCCGTCCTCGTCGAAGAACCACGTGTACCCCGGCATTATGCTCCCGGGCTGTACCGACGGCGGGTCGTAGAGGTGCGCCACGTGCCAGTCGTTACTGTGCACCCCGGACTGCCTTATAAGGTCCGGGCCGACCCTCCTGGTGCCGAAGAGCTGCGGCAGCTGAAGCTCGTTCTGGTACTCCGAGGCCACGGAAACCTTCCCGTAACGCACGGGCTCCTTTGCTATCGGCCGCACGTACTGCGAGTGGCAGTGCCAGCAGGCCTCGGCTATGTAGGTGTCCCTCCCGTGCCTCAACGCCTCGGCGTAGGAGGCGGGCGTAACTTCCCCGAAGGCGGCCTTGAACTCCTCGGGATATTCCTCGGCCAGCTGCCTGAACTCCCAGGACGGCTTTGCCGCTATCTCCTCGATCGTCTCCATCGGGATGTCCCGGAGGAAGATAATCGGGCCGAGCATCTGGAAGATGAACCCTATTACGAAAAAACCCAGGCCGGCCGTTACGAGTATGAAGCCGTAACTCTCTTTCCTTGAACGTTTTTCCATAACGGCCCCCTTAAGTGGTAACGGTCCGCGGCTCGTAGCCCGCGGCCTCTTCGCTTTCGCTGGCCCCGCGGCTCGTCATCCACATGTTGTAGAAGAGCGCCAGGATGCCCGCGGTTATAATAACGCCCGACACGGTCCTTACGAACCAGAACGGGACGGAAAACCTTACCGAATCCATGAAGTGGTTAAGCCCCCACCAGCTAAAACCCTGCACGAGGCCGGCTATGGTTAGGTCTATGAACATGAGCGCCAGGCCGAGCGTATTCAGCCAGAAGGCCCAGCCGTGCAGGCTCTGCGAGTACCAGGCGTTGCCCGTGAGCCTCGGCCAGAGCTCGGTTATCATGCCCATGATCCAGAAGCTGAAGACCCCGAACATCACCAGGTGCGAATGCCCGACGACCCAGTCGGTAAAGTGTATGGCCTGCTGCACGGTGAGCGTGACCTGTATGGCGCACTGGAAGCACGTCGTCCAGTAGAAGAACATCCCCATGTAGAACCACCTTATGGGGTAGTTGTGCCTCAGGTAGTCGCCGCTCCCCCGTAGGGTCAGGAGGAAGTTGGCGAGGACGGTCGTAACGACCACCTCTATGCCCAGGGTGGCCACCACCGCGCTGTACTGCACGTACATGGGCACCGGGGACCACATGAAGTGGTGGATGCCCTGCATGGGGTAGAAGAACGCCAGCCCCCAGAAACCCATGAGGCTCATCGTATGGCTCCAGAGCGGCTTCTTCAGGATAACGGGTACGAAGAAGTACATCATGCCCCAGCCTATGGGCGTGACCAGCAGCCCCACCAGGTCGTGTATGAAGTTGCCGGCTATGGCCGCCCCGGCCGCGCCCGGCACGAAGTACTGGGGGATGAAGTTCCCCATTATGTAGACCAGCACCACCCATACCGTCGCCCCGGTGAAGTACCAGAGCGAGACGTAAAGCGGCGCGTCCCTGCTCGCCTTGATAATGGGCGGGATGAGGTTTATGGATATCAGGATAAGCCCTACGGTTATGAATGGGTCCACGAAGGTCGGCGTCTCTCCCCACTCTATGGCCTGTCCGTAACCGGCGAGTATGCCGACGGCGGCGATAAGCACAAGGGATTGCAGGACCCAGAATATGATCCAGCTTAACTTCTTCGACAGAACCGGGTAGCCCGATATCCTCGGCGTTACCCAGTACATCCCGGCCAGAAGCCCGTTAAGGAGCCAGCCGTAGGCCACGGCGTTGGTGTGTACCATCCTGACCCTCCCGGGCGAGAGCAGCTCTATACCCGGGAACGGGTAGCTCCCGAGGAACTGGAGCGAGTAGAGGAGGCCGCCAACGAGCACCACCAGCAGGAAGCCCGCGGCGGCCAGGATGTGGGCCTTCACCAGTTTATAATCTACTATAGTAGCCTGCTCCGTCATATGGTCCGTCACATTATAGCCTCCTTAATCCTTCTCTCTTAAAGAAGTAAGGTATGATGCGAGTTCCCAGAGCTGTTCGTCGGTGAGCATCCCCCCGAAGGCGGGCATCGGGGTGCCCTCGACCCCGGTCTTAAGGGTCCTGAAGATATCTTTGGGTGAGCTGCCCGCCCTTAGTACGCCCCGGAGGAAGTTCGCCGGCTTAACCGGGTTGCCCCAGTTGTCGGTAAGCGAGGCGGCTATGGGGCCCTTGCCGTCGCCCGCGGGGCCGTGGCATATCATGCACCCCCCCGGCCCGAGGTATGTCCCCTTGCCCTTGTCTATCGACTCGGGAGAGCCCACGCTATCGGGCGGGCCCGGCAACGTGACCGGCTCTTTGGGCTTCTCCGTCTTCCATCTGTCGGAAAAGCCCTTTATGTACTCTATAACGGCCAGCCGCTCCTTCTCGGCCACCAGAATGTACTCCGGCATGGAGCTTCCGGGCAGCCCCCGTGTAATGGTCCTCATCAGGTCTTCGTCGGTGGGGAGCGAGCCGGTGGGGGTGGACTTGAACTTGAATGTGCCCGAGGTGAAGTCCCTCGGCTTTACCACCAGGAGCTTGGCCCCCGGACCCCTGCCGTCGCCTTTGACTCCGTGGCATCCTACGCAGTAGCGCCCGTAGACGCCCTCGCCGACCTCGTACTCTCCGGCCGCTGCATACGTCGGGGCCGTCATCATTAAAAAGGATAAAAGGATAACAATTGTCCGCATTGACATAAAAAAAACACCCCCTTCCTTCTTCCTTCCAGTTCGTCCTGATGTGTTTCGAATGGCCGCGCGTCCGTGGCGCAGCGCCGGACGACCACCCTGCCGGACGTCCGCAGACCATCCTGACTGGCTGGCGGTCAGCGGACCGACGGTCAGCGGACCGGCGGGCTTACTCGTTGGCCGTATTCTTGAGAAGGGCCTCCTGCTTCTTCCTTCCGGCTTCGGCGAGGTCCGCGAAGCTGCAGCTGGCGAGGAAGTCCATGAGCCTCTTCTGGGCCTCGTGCCACACGTCGTGTATGGGGCAGAACGTATCCCTCGCGCAGTAGCCCTTATGTATAAGGCACTCGTTAAGGTGTACGGGGCCCTCCATGGCCTCTATGATGTCGAGGACGCTTACCTCCGCCGCCGGCCGGGTGAGCATAAAACCGCCGTCCGGGCCGCGGAAGGACTTTAGAAAACCCTTCTTCGTGAGTGCCTGGAATATCTTCGCGAGGTATGCCTTGGGCGTGTCCTGGGCCCGGGCGATCTCCTCTATGAAGGATATCTTTCCCTCCGGCTCCGAGGCCAGATGGAGTATGCCCCTTATCGCGTATTCGGCCCCTCTGCTTAATCTGAACATCTATAAGACCTCCTTAAAAAAGAATTTAAGACCCTTTTTATCGCAATAATCAAGACTTGTCAAGTCCTTTTTGCCGGGAGACAAAAAGTTTGTCCCTGTAGATACGGTTGCAAGGGCTTGAAATACGTGCTTTATCTGTGGTAGGCTTATGCCTTGAATTTTTTTCCGGAAAGCCGGAAAGGATAGTAAAAAAATGGCCATAACACAAAAAGACGTAGCCCACGCAGCCGGACTCGCCAGGCTCGAACTAACCGAAGAGGAGAGCCGGCTCTATACGGGCCAGCTTAAGCGCATACTCGACTACGTGGAAAAGCTCTCCGAGGTGGACACCGCAGGGGTGGAGCCGACGACCTGCACCGTGCCCGAGGGGGGGGGTAAACTCCGGGAAGACGCGGCCCGGGAGCCGCTCCCGAGGGAAGAGGCGCTCGCTAACGCCCCCAAAAGCGAGCGGGACTGTTTTAAGGTCCCCAAAATCATAGAGTAGCCATGGACCCAACCGCCCTAACAGCCACCGAGCTTTCCGAGAAACTCGAAAAAGGCGAGCTAAGCTCGGTCGAGGCCACCGAGGCCTATCTGAAGCGCATAGAAGAGCTCGACCCGAAGCTCCACGCCTACATAACCGTTACGCGCGACGCGGCGCTCGGCGACGCGGCCGAGGCGGATAAGAGGATTAAGCGGGGCGAGGCCACCGCACTTACCGGCATACCCACTTCAATAAAGGACATCTTCTGCACCCGGGGGGTAAAGACCACCTGCGCCTCCAGGATACTCGAGCCTTTCGTACCCCCCTATGACGCCACGGTCGTAAGGAAGCTCAGGGAGGCGGGCGCGGTAATACTCGGCAAGACCAACATGGACGAGTTCGCCATGGGCTCGTCGACCGAGAACTCGGCCTTCTTCAATACCCTTAACCCGTGGGACACGGGGTGCGTACCGGGCGGGTCGAGCGGCGGGTCGGCCGCCTCGGTGGCTGCCGGGCTGTCGGCCCTCTCGGTCGGCACGGACACCGGCGGCTCCATACGCCAGCCCGCCTCCTGCTGCGGCGTAGTGGGGATGAAGCCCACCTACGGCAGGGTGTCGAGGTACGGCATGGTGGCCTTCGCCTCGTCTCTGGACCAGGCCGGGCCGCTCACGAGAAGCGTTGCCGACGCCGCCTCGGTACTCAATGTTATCGCCGGGCACGACCCCATGGACTCGACCTCCATCGACGCGCCGGTGCCGGACTACACGGCCGGACTCGAAAAAGGCGTGAAAGGACTGAAAATCGGCATACCGAAGGAGTACTTCATCGAGGGGCTCGACCCCGAGGTTGAGAAAGCCGTGAAGAAGGCCATCGAGGTACTTAAAGACGCGGGGGCCGAGACGAAGGAAATAACCCTTCCGCATACCGAGTACGCGGTGGCGGTCTACTACCTGGTCGCAACGGCCGAGGCCTCCAGCAACCTCGCCCGCTACGACGGCGTTAAGTACGGCACGAGGGTGGACCGGGGGGAGGGGCTGCTCAATATGTACAAGCTGACGCGCGACGAAGGCTTCGGCGCGGAGGTAAAGAGGAGGATAATGCTCGGCACCTACGCGCTCTCGGCGGGCTACTACGACGCGTACTTCAAAAAGGCCTCGCAGGTGAGGACCCTCATAAAGAGGGACTTCGACGAGGCCTTCGGCGAATGCGACCTCATAGTCACCCCCACCTCCCCCACCCCGGCCTTCAGGTTCGGCGAAAAGGTGGAGGACCCGCTTACCATGTACCTCTCCGACATATTCACGATATCGTGCAACCTCGCCGGGCTGCCCGGCATATCCGTACCCTGCGGCTTTTCGAAGGGCTCCCTTCCAATAGGGTTTCAGATCCTCGGCAAAGCTCTCGATGAAGAAACCATCTTACGGGCCGCCCACGCCTACGAGCGGGCGACCGAATGGCATACTAAAAGGCCAAAGGTATAGCAGGTGGAAACGAAGAAAAAACTGCTCCTTATACTTCCGAAGAACGAGCGGAGCTACCTCGGCGGCATATCGAAGAGCGGTAAGGCCGGGTTCGTCAGGATCGGGCTTCCTACGGTGGCCTCGCTTACACCCGACGACTGGGACGTCGAGATACTCGACTCCCGCGTCACGCCCGTAGACTACGACGCGAAGGTGGATATGGTCGGCATAACCGGCTTCACCTCCGAGATACCGCACGCCTACTCGGTGGCCGACGGCTTCCGGAAGAAGGGAGTAACGGTCGTAATGGGCGGCGTTCACGTCTCGGCCGTGCCGGACGAGGCGCTCACGCACGCCGACAGCGTGGTCATAGGGGAGGCCGAGCTCGTCTGGGAGACGCTCCTCCGGGAGTTCGAGAGGGGAGAACTCAAGCCCACCTACAAGTCCGAGAAGATGCCGGAGATGGGCGGGTGGCCCACGCCGAGTATGGAGCTCCTCGACCGGGGGATGTACGCCTCGGGCTTCAACACCATCCAGGCCACGCGCGGCTGCCCGTTCGACTGCGACTACTGCGCAGTGACCGTCTTCTTCGGGCGCAAGTTCAGGGTACGGCCGGTCAAGGAGGTGATAGACCAGGTGAGGAAGTTCGACTCCAAACACTTCTACTTCCTGGACGACAACATCGCCGGAAACCCGAAGTATGCCAAGGAGCTCTTCAGGCAACTCATCCCCTTAAAGCGCACATGGGGGTCGCAGGCGGCCATAACCATGGCAAAAGACCCGGAGCTGCTCGACCTCTACGCCAAAAGCGGCGGCAAGTTCGCCTACATCGGTTTCGAGAGCCTCTCGGAGAAGAACCTCGCGAGGATGCACAAGTCGTGGAACTCGCCGGAGGGGTACGGGGAGGCCATAAGGAAGATACACGCCGCGGGCATAGGTGTGGTGGGGGGTTTTATATTCGGACTCGACGACGACGACAAATCGGTCTTCAAGAGCACCTTCGACTTCATAATGGAGAATAACCTGACGGCCGCGCACTTCAACATCCTGACCCCTCTTCCGGGTACGCGCCTCTACGACGACCTGGAGAAGGAGGGCAGGATAATCGACCGCGACTGGGCCAGGTACAACATGATAGAGATAGTATACAGGCCAGTCTGCATGAGCGCCGAGGAGTTGATGGACGGCTACAACTGGATAAACCGGAACCTCTACAGCTGGAAGAACGTCCTGAAGAGGTGCGCGGGCGAGCCGTGGGGGCTCCTCTACAAGGTGATGGCGAACCTGAACTACCGGCGGAAGGCCATGAAGATGCCGGAGCCTAAGATGTTCTCATGAAATACGAACCGGTCATAGGTCTCGAGGTCCACGCCCAGCTCCTGACGGAGTCAAAGCTCTTCTGCGCCTGCCCGACCCGCTTCGGCGCCGGGCCCAACACGCAGACCTGCCCCGTGTGCCTCGGGATGCCCGGCGTGCTGCCGGTCCTGAATAAGCGCGCCGTCGAGTACGCCGTCATGATGGCGCTCGCGACAAACTGCACTATTAACCCCCGGAACGTCTTCGCCCGGAAGAACTACTTCTACCCGGACCTGCCCAAGGGCTACCAGATATCCCAGTACGACCGCCCTCTGGCAGAAGGGGGCTTCCTCGACATAGAAACCGAGAAGGGGCCAAGACGCATAGGCATAACCCGCATACACATGGAGGACGACGCGGGAAAACTGCTCCACGGCGAGACGCCCGAAGAGGAGGGTTCGAGCTTCGTGGACCTGAACCGCACCGGGATGCCGCTAATCGAGATCGTAAGCGAGCCGGACATCCGCACCCCGGAGGAGGCATCGGAGTACCTGAAGGCACTCCGCGACATACTCCTCTACCTCGGCATATGCGACGGGAACATGCAGGAGGGAAGCCTCCGGTGCGACGCGAACGTCTCGATCAGGCCCGTGGGACAGAAAGAGCTCGGCACCAAGGCCGAGTTGAAGAACATGAACTCGTTCAAGTTCATACGCGACGCGCTCCACTACGAGATAGAGAGGCAGACCGAGGCAATCGAGGCCGGAGAAAAGATCGCCCAGGAGACGCGCCTCTTCGACCCCGGAACGGGCGTTACCCGCTCGATGAGGAGCAAGGAGGAGGCGCACGACTACCGGTACTTCCCCGAGCCCGACCTCCTGCCCGTTATAGTGGAGGAAAAAGAGGTGGAGGAACTCCGCTCAAAGCTGCCCGAGCTTCCGGCCGCGAAGAAGGAGCGCTTCGTAACGGAGTACGCCCTCCCCCCGTATGACTCCGGGGTCATTACGGCCTCGAAAATGCTTGCGGACTATTATGAAGAAGTGGTAAAACTTTTCGAAGAGCCGAAGACGGTATCGAACTGGGTCATGGGAGAGCTGCTGAGGCTCTTGAAGGAACACAATAAAGAAATAACGGACTGTCAGGTTACGCCGGAGAGGTTCTCAGACCTCCTGAAGATGGTAAAGACCGGCGAGATAAACTCGAAGACCGCCAAGGAGGTCTTCGAAGAGATGTTCACGACGGACCGCGACGCGGCCGCGATAGTCGAGGAGAAAGGTCTCAAGCAGATCTCAGACGAGGGAGAGCTCGTAAAGATCATAGACGGTATAATGGAGAAGAACCCGGATAGCGTCGAGAAGTACCGGGGCGGAAAGGAAAAGCTCTTCGGGTTTTTCGTCGGGCAGGTGATGAAGGCCACCGGAGGGCAGGCCAACCCTGGGCTCGTCTCCGGGCTCCTCAAGGAGAAACTCAAGTAAGGGGACGGAAGAGATGGAATGGAATGAAAAACTCAAGACGGGCAACGACCTCATAGACTCGCAGCACAAGGAGATATTCGAGAAGATAAACGAACTGAAGGCCGCCATGGAATGGCATACCGAGGCGGAGGAGACCCTGGCGCTGGTAGCCTTCCTGGAGGAGTACGCGTTGACCCACTTCAGCGGCGAAGAGACCATCATGAAAGAGCAGGGCTACCCGGGGCTGGCCGCGCACAAGGAAGCGCACGAAAGCTTTGTCGACGACTTCGAGGGGTTGAAGGACGATATCTACAGAAACGGCCCCTCCATGGACCTCGCGCTGAACATGCATACATGGCTCACCGAATGGCTCTCGGAGCATATATTGAAGACAGACATGGAGTTAATACGCTTTCTCGAAACACGAAACCGCCCGGGCGGCTCACCGGAGACCAAGTAAAGGAAACGGACCATGGAGTGGGACGAAAGCCTGGCCATAGGCCACGACTTTATAGACAAGCAGCACAGGG
>JAZGJJ010000109.1 GCA_036482575.1 Thermodesulfobacteriota bacterium | reverse complement strand
GCCGCGCTCGTGAACCAGAGGGAGGTGGGCGCGGACACCCACACCTTCAAAAAGGCGCTCAAGTACGTCTTGAGGCAGGACCCGGACGTGGTGCTCCTCGGCGAGCTCAGGGACGCCGAGACCATAGAGACGGCGCTTACCGTCGCGGAGACCGGGCACCTCTGCTTTGCCACCCTCCATACCAACTCGTGCGTGCAGAGCATCAACAGGATAGTGGACGTCTTTTCCCCGCACCAGCAGCCGCAGATAAGGGCCCAGCTCTCGTTCGTCCTCGAGGGGGTCCTCTCCCAGTTGCTTATCCCCACTGCGGACGGTAAGGGGAGGGCCATGTGTCTCGAGGTAATGGTCCCCAACTCCGCCATAAGGAACCTCATACGCGAGGACAAGCTCCATCAGATATATTCTCAGATGCAGGTGGGACAGTCCCAGTTCGGAATGCAGACGATGAACCAGGGCCTTATGGCCCTCTATTCCAGGAGGGCGATTACCCTCGATGAGGCCGTGGGCAGGAGCTCGGACCCCAGCGAGCTGCGCCAGATGATGACCAACGCCGGGATACTTAAGGGGTCGGCCGCGGCGGGACGCCGTCCGTCCCCCGGAGGGGGTTCCATGGGCGGACCGGGAATGGGAAGGGGGGGTTAATCCATGGCTACCGCAGCGGCAGCAGGGAAAGAGAAGAAGGGCCTCGGCGACATACAGATAAATATACCCGGGTTCGGGGGGTCGGTAAAGACCAAGGAGATAGTCGTCTTTACCCGTCAGTTCGCCGTTATGATAGACGCGGGGCTGCCGCTCGTCCAGTGTCTGGACATACTCGCCAGCCAGCAGGAAAACCCCAAGTTCAAGGAGGTGCTGACCGCAGTCAAGGGCAGCGTGGAGGGGGGGACCACCTTTGCCGACGCCTTGAGGAAGCACCCCGATGTCTTCGACGACCTCTTCGTAAACCTGGTCGCCGCCGGCGAGGTCGGAGGTATACTCGATACGATCTTGAACAGGCTCTCCAACTTCATGGAGAAGGCCGAAAAGCTCAAGGGCAAGATAAAGGGCGCCCTTACCTACCCGGTCGTGGTTATCATAATCGCCACGCTGGTCGTTACCGGGCTGCTGCTCTTCGTCGTCCCGATATTCCAGGATATATTCGAGAGCTTCGGCCAGGCGCTGCCCGCGCCCACCCAGGTCGTTGTGGTCCTGAGCGATTTTCTCCAGCATAGCTGGTATATGATCCTCATAGCCCTCGGCGGTATTTTCTTCGGCTTGAAGCAGGCGTACAAAACCAAGCAGGGCAGGAAGATACTGGACACCATAACCCTCAAAACACCCGTCCTGGGCGACCTTTTGAGGAAGACGGCCGTGGCCAGGTTCACCCGTACGCTCGGGACCATGATGTCGAGCGGAGTACCGATACTGGAGGCCCTTGAGATAGTCGCCAAGACCGCCGGCAACGTGGTCATAGAGAGGGCGATCATGCAGGCCAGGCAGAGCTTGAGCGAGGGTAAGACGCTTGCCGAGCCGCTGGCCGAGACCAAGGTCTTCCCGGGGATGGTCACGCAGATGATAGCGGTTGGAGAGGCCACCGGAGCCATGGACACCATGCTCTCCAAGATAGCCGACTTCTACGAGGACGAGGTGGATGCCGCGGTCGCCGCGCTGACGTCCCTTATAGAGCCGATGCTTATGGCGTTCCTCGGCATAGTGGTAGGCGGTCTCGTCATAGCGCTCTACCTGCCTATCTTCCAGCTCGCAGGGGTTGCCGGAGGGTAACCTACGGAATAAAGATGACCGCCCAGCATAAGCCACACCCGCTCAAGGGCAAGCTGCTGGTCCTCATGGTACTGAGGGTGGTGCTTGCCCTTGCCTTTCTCGGCGTTATCGCATGGTCCCAGATGAGGACCGGCATCCCGGTACGGCCGATCTTTAACCCGCTCTATACGATCGTCGCCGCAATAGGTTTTCTTACCATACTTTACGCCGTACTCCTCGCGCGGGTCCGGAACCTGAAGCTCTTCGCGTACGTCCAACTCACCGTGGACGTGGCGATTATTACCGTCATCACCTATGTTACCGGGGGGATGGGGAGTTCGCTCTACTTCCTTTCGGTGATAGGCGGAAGCATCCTCCTTGACAAGAGGGGGGGCTTCTATGCCGCCGGCATATCGAGTATCGCTTACGGCGTGCTTATCGACCTGGAGTTCTACGGGCTCCTGCCCGAAGAGTACCGGATGTTCGTCTCCACGCTGGGGCCCTCCTGGGAGAATGCGCTTACGACCATCGCGACCAACATACTGGCGCTCTTTACGGTCGCCTACCTGACGGGGTACCTTGCCGAAAGGGCCGTGAAGGTCGAGCGCAAGCTGGAGGAGAAGGAGGTCGACTATGAGAGGCTCGAAAAGCTCAGCAGCCACATAGCCGAGAACATCCCGACCGGCATAATGACCCTCGATGAACGCTCGAGGATTACATCCTTTAACAGGGCGGCGACCGAGCTGACCGGATACTCGCTCCAGGAGGCCTACTTCAGGGACGTCGACGAGATATTCCCCGATGTCTTTAGTGACCTCCCCGAGCCGGGGCACAAAGGGGTCAGGATCGTGGAGGAGTTGAAGGTGAAGAGCGGGGAGGAGCTCCACCTGGGCTTTAACATATCCCGGGGTGAGGGCGGCGATATGGACAGGGTGGTGATATTCCAGGACCTGACGCAGATGAAGGCCATGGAGGAGCGCTTGAGGAGGGACGATAAGCTCAAGGCGCTAGGGGAACTCTCCACCTCCATAGCTCACGAGATAAGGAACCCGCTGGCGAGCATAAGCGGCTCCATACAGGTGCTCAAAAAAGAGATGCCGCCCAAGGGTAATATGCCGCACTTGATGGAGATAGTCTTGAGAGAGACCGAAAGGCTCGACCTCCTCATAAGCGACTTCCTGCTCTTTGCCAGGCCCGCCTCGAAGACGAGGGAACTGGTCGACATATGCGAGGTGATAAGGGATACCATAGGGGTCTTCGGCAACTCTCCCGACGCCGTTGGTATCGACATGGAAGATTCCCTGGAAGGCGAGATGTTCGTCGAGGGTGACAGGCGCCAGATAACGCAGGTGTTCTGGAACCTGTTCCTGAACGCAGCCCGGGCCATGCCCGATGGGGGCAGGCTCGTGGTGGAGTCAGGACCGGGTGCCGGGGCAGGGTCGGTGGAGATAACCGTAAGAGATACCGGCGCCGGTATCTCCGCCGAGGACCTCTCCAGGGTGTTCGATCCCTTCTTCTCGACCAGGAATAAAGGGACGGGGTTGGGGCTTGCCATCGTGCACAGGATAGTCGAGAGCCACGGCGGCAGCGTGGTTGTGGAGAGTGTGGTGGGGGAGGGGGCGGCCTTCAAGCTCACCCTGCCGCTCGTCTCTAAAGGCAGAAAAGGCGGAACGGAAAGGAAGTTGAGCGCGTAGATCCGACCATGACCGGAGATAAAATCATAGTAGTCGACGACGAGCGGAGCATGAGGGAGTTCCTGGAGATAATGCTCCGCAAGGAGGGTTATGAGGTGCGCTCTTTTTCTTCCGCCGAAGACGGTCTCGCCCACTTCAAGGAGGACTCGGCGGACCTGGTCATAGCGGATATGAAGATGCCGGGGATGGGTGGGGTTGAGCTCCTGAAGGCATTGAAGGAGCTCCGTCCCGATGTGACTACCATAATGATTACCGCGTACGCTTCGGTGGATACGGCCGTCGAAGCCATGAAGGCCGGCGCCTACGATTACTTCACCAAGCCCTTTAACGTGGAGGAGATAAAGATACACATAAAGAGGGCGATCGAATGGAAGAGGATGGAGAGGGAGAACGTACTCCTCAAGAAAGACCTCAAGGCCAAATACGGTTTCAGCAACCTCATCGGCACGGCTCCGAAGATGGTCGAGCTGTACGAGCTTATAATGAGCGTGGCACGGACGAAGACCACCGTCTTTATAACCGGAGAGAGCGGGACCGGCAAGGAGCTCGTCGCCAGGGCCATACACTACGAGAGCGACAGGAAGGAAAAGCCTTTCGTTACCATAAACTGCGGCGCGATACCGGAGAACCTCCTTGAGAGCGAACTCTTTGGACACCAGAGAGGCGCCTTTACCGGGGCCGTGTCCACCAAGCAGGGGCTTGCCGAGCTCGCCGACGGCGGCACGCTCTTCCTTGACGAGATAACCGAGCTTCCCCCGAGCCTTCAGGTAAAACTCCTGAGGTTCATACAGGAGAAGAACTTCCGGAGGGTGGGGGGGACCGCGGACATAAACGTGGACCTGAGGCTGGTGGCGGCCTCCAACAGGGACGTCGAGCTGGAGGTACGGGAGGGGAGGTTCAGGGAAGACCTCTTTTACAGGCTGAACGTTATACGCTTCAGCATACCGCCCTTGAGGGAGCGCAAGGACGACATACCCATGCTCGCGAGGCACTTCGCCGATAGTTACGCCGCGGAGTACGGAAAGAAGCTCGGCGGCATTACCGAGGAGGCCCTTAAACTCCTTCTTGACTACGACTACTCGGGCAACGTCAGGGAGCTTGAGAACGCCATCGAGCGCGCGGTCGCCGTGGAGAGGGGGGAGGCCATATCCGCCGAGAGTCTTCCTCCCTCGGTGAGAGAGGGGGGCGTGCCGTCGCGGCTCTCCCCCCTTTCCCCTTCACGGCCCGGGGCCCCTCTTACGCTCCCGGACGCGGCGGAGGCCGTCGATATCCCGCCCGAAGGCATGGACCTCGAAAAGGCCGTCTCGGACTTTGAAAGGGCCATTATAATGGGGGCGCTCAAGAAGGCGGGAGGAGTCAAAAAAAAGGCCGCCGAACTCCTGGGGCTCACCTTCAGGTCAATGAGGTACAAGCTGAGTAAGTACGAAGACCGCAGCGACCGGGAGTCTTAAAAGTTTCAGGAAATCGGGTGACAAAATTTGGCACATTGTTGCCAGAATCTGTCACAACCGTCCTTTTTGTCAAACTCCCCACCAGTTAAACTGTTGTTTTTAAAGGATATTGGTTTTTGGCATGTGGATTGCAGATATATATGGGCAAAGGCGTACATCTCGGTATAGAGGCAATAGAATAGACCTAAAAAGTAAAACAAAGAGAAAGGAGAAACGGCATGTTGTATCTGCAGAGAGTCTTTGAAAAGATGAGGACGAGGGGTGAGGGCGAAGAGGGCTTCACCCTGGTCGAGCTCCTCATAGTCGTGGCCATCATAGCGATCCTGGCGGCCATAGCTATCCCCCAGTTCTCACAGTACAGGAAAAGGGGCTACGCGGCAACGGTCAACTCTGACGTGAAGAACGCCTACACCGCGGCCATGGCCCTGATTGCCGACGACCCGTTGCTGGCGGCTATGACTTGCGGTATGCTGACGGGCGCGGGCTACCAGCCCTCCGCCGGCATCGTGGTTCCGGGCGCGGGCTGTGGTATGAATTTCAACGACGTGGGTGACTTCGAAATCATTATAAGGGGCCCCGCCGTTTGGGGTCTCACCCAGACGAACGCGACTGTCAACGAGGCCGGGGTAATCGATCCGAAGGCCTCACCGTAAGGAGAATTGCCGGCGCCTTTGACCCGTGTCAAAGGGCATGGCTCGGACCGGGGCAGGGTTTTCCCTGCCCCGGTTTTTTATTGCCGAAAAGGGGGGCTGGTTTTCGTTTCTACCTGAGTGAGGCTGTCCGGAGAAGGGGGGAAGGGGGGTAAAGCCGGAGCGGCCGCGCTATCGTCCGGAGAACTCAGTCTCCTCTGCGCCCTCTATCTCGACCGAGGTATGGCCGAATTGCTGGAAGCGGTCGGTCTTGACCTTTACGTCGCAGGGGTTGCAGTGGCCGAACACGTCGCAGGGACGGAATATCTCCTCTATCCGGAACTCCGGGTCGGTTATGTTGCCCACCGGGGTCCTGCCCTCGTAGAGGTCGCCGTGGCAGCGGTAGACGCTCCCGTCCGAGCCAATTATAAGCTCGGTTGTCTTGCATGCCACGCTCTTTTCGAACTCCTTGTCGCACGCCCCCTTATAGCGGTATGTGCCGTAGAGCTTCCCGTCGTGCTCGCCGAGGAACTCCTTGGTCCTGAAGTCTATGCCGAGCGCCTTGCACTTCTCCCGGGCCCTCATGACCTCTTCTTCCTGCGAGGGGTGCATCACCCCCCAGATGCCTATGCTAAAACCCGCGTCCCGGAGGATGAGGACCTTCTTTACCAGCGGGTCGAGTTCCATGACTTCGGGGTGGTAGCTCACGCGGATGGAGGCGTACGGGGAGTCCCTCTTTATCCTGCCGGGGTCTACCTCCCGTATGAACTCCTCCGTGTCGAACTGGAGGTTGGTAAGCACGTCTATGTCGAGCTCGGGCTTTATGTTGTTCAGAATATATATGAAGTCCTTATGCAGGCTCGGCTCTCCGCCCTGCAGGGTGACGGGCAGGTCGGGCCTTGAGTCCAGGCGGTTCAGCCCCCGGACCCACTCCTCGCCGGAGAGGAGCTTTTTGGAAAAGCCCTTCTCCCCGAAGTAGTTTATGCAGTAGCTGCAGTCGAGGTCGCAGGCCAGCGTCAGGAATACGGCGACGTAGTTGTAGCTATCCGGTATATCTATAGGCTTGAGCCCGCTCACGGCCGTTTTTCCAGAACCCCCTCGACCGCATCGAGCACGGCGGCCGGCGTTACGTCGTAGAGGCAGGTCCTTTCCTTTATGCACGTGGTGCTCATGCACGGCAGGCACTCGGGCACCGGCTCGGGCAGGAGTTTTACGCCGTCCTTTACGTAGACCTCGTTTGAGAGCGTGGGGCCGAAGATGGCTACCGTCTTCTTGCCCAGGGCGTGGGCGATGTGCAGGCCAAGGCTGTCGTTGGTGACGAGGAGTTTCAGCGAGTTTATCCACTCTATGTACTCCTCTATGGAGTCGAGCCCCTCCTGCCACGAGACGGTGTAGTTGCCGCCTATGAGTTTTTCGAGTTCCTTCCAGTGCTCGGCGGGCCAGGCCTTTATCGGCCACTTGTCGCCCACGTGGTGGTTGAACCCTATATCGAAGCTGACCTCCGAGCGCGGCTCGTACCCGAGGGTGGGCATCTCGCCTTTCCACTCCGCCCCCACCATCTCGAAGAGCACTTCTTCCCAGTACCTGCCGCTTTCGAGCTTGTCCCTGGTGTTCTGGCAGAGTTCGAGGGCGTGCTGCGAGCCGTCGTATGCGTTGGCCGTACCGTCCTCGGGGTCGAACCTGAAGCCGTACCTCCTCCAGGCTTCGAGCCCGTCGGCGAGCGCGCACACGCCGGCCACCTTCTCCAGGTTTATCACCGTATCGAACTTTTCGGCCTGCAGCTGGAGCACTGTGGTAAGGTCGTAGGGGAGAAGGCGGTCGATATGCGGGTTGCCCCTGAGGAGCGGCATGGCCTGCTCGTCAACGAGCCAGGTCACGTGCGCGTCCCCGTAGCGGCTCAAGAGCACCGTACTCCTCAAGACGTCGCCCAGGCTGGTCTTACGGCTTATCTCTCCGACGAGCGTCTCCGAGTAGCCGAGCTTTATTATGAGTACCCTCTCCCTCTCCATGTTGTTTATCGCTTTCTATCCTCCGCCGGGCTCCTTCAGCTCTTCCAGGGCCTCCCGGTACACGGCCTCGGGCTCGACCCCACGGCTCAAGAGCCTGCGTCTCCTTACTATGTATTCCGTGATTGAGTAGGCCCTTACGAATAAAATATTATACCTTGCCATGAATATCGCATCAAGCACTATGTGGAACAGGATGCCCATGAGCGCGGCCTTCATAAGGGGTGAACCGGTCCAGAGGCCGAGGAGGTAGAAACCCCCGATGAACTCGACCGTATGGAAGAGCGAGATGTGCAGGAGTTCCGGCCTCCTCCACAGCCCCTTGAGGGTCTCGTGGTAGTCGAACATCTTCTTTACCCTGAGTTCGGTAAAGCCGTTACGGTAGACGAAGTCCACGTAGTGGTCTACGTCTATCAGGACGGAGGCCAGCCAGAAGACTATCGCCGCCGGGCTTAGCGGCGGGTAGATGAGAAAGGACGCCGCCCCGCCGAGCACTATGTGGTCCCTCGCCTTCACGGCCGTTTTTTCTCTCCCTCTTCCGGGAGGGAGTCCTCGTAGTGTTTGAAGCGTTCGAGCACGAAGCTCTCGTAGACGCTCCTTACGAAGTTCGAGATGGAGAAGCTCATCGGGTATATCCTGGTCTTCACGAGGTAGGCCTTTACGAGGTAGTAGAGGACGAAGTAGAGCCCGGTGAGGGGGAGCTTTATGAGCCGGTTCACTATAAGGTCTCTCGCCCAGGGCATCCACAGGCAGACCGTTGCCAGGAGCGAGAGGTTGGTCTGCATGAGTTTTTCCTTCTCGTCGAAGGAGCTCAAGGGGGAGGTGTTCTGGTAGCTCATGTGGAGGCTGTCGAAGTCGCCGTCGAAGTAGCCTTTGTCCATGGCGTACCGTGCCAGCTCGGTGCCGGGGTAGGGGACGAATATCGGGAACTCGCCGAGGTCTACGCGGCACCGGAGGTTCATGTCGAGCGACTCGATATCCTCCTTTATCGTGGTCCCCGGGATAGCGAAGATGGTGTTCGAAAAGGTCGGGACGCCGTTTTCGCGGCAGAGGTCGAAGGCCTTCGTCATATCCTCCGTCGACATGTCGCGCTTAAGTATCTCGTCCCTTACCCGCGCGTTGCCGCTCTCGATCGACATGCTGAGCGAGGCCAGCCCGGCCTTTTTGAGTTTTTTAAGCACCGGCCCGGTAAGGAGGTCGGCCCTCATGAGGCAGTGGAAGGGGAGGCCGACCTCGCGGGGGAATACCTCGGCGAACTCGTCGAGCCACTCGTCGTCCTTTATGAGGAAGACGTCGTCGTAGAACTTTATGAACTGGGTATCGTAGCGCTCCTTCGTCTCCTTGAGCTCCTCCACCACGCGGCCGACGCTCATGCGGGCGAGGACGGGCCCCTTTTCCTTGTAGAGGTCGTTATACTGGTGGTTGAAACAGTAGGTACAGCGGAAGGGGCAGCCCCTGCCGACCATGAAGCTCCGCATGGGGAAACGTCCGAGCCGTGTCGAGCCGTAGACGAGTTCCCGGTCGAGGTGGGGGAGGCTGTCGAGGTCTCGCCGCCTCGGGCGTATTAGGGGAGGCTGCCCGGGCAAGTAGTTCCCCTTCGTTACTATGTTCGGTATGTCGTCGAACGGCTGCCCCCCCTCCAGGCGGTCGAGGAGTTCGGGCCACGCGTCGTCACCCTCGCCGACGCACAGCGCGTCGAAGTCGTACTTTTTCACCATCTCCGGGAAGAAGGTCGGGTGCGGCCCTCCAATGACCGTGGCTATCTCCCCGCTTATCCCCTTTACCGTGGCGTTCGCCGCCACGTAGTACTTGTGCTCCCCGGTCTTCGCGCTGAAGGCCACGACGTCGGGCTTGAAACTCCCTATCGTCTCCCGGAGGTTGCCGTCGGCAAGTACGTTTATGGCGGTGCCGCGGCCGGGTCGTCCCTCCTTTGCCAGGGCCGAGAGGAGCATTATGCCCATCGGGTCTATGTACTCGATGTCTTTTATGACGAAGAGTATCTTCATCCTGAGCCGCGGCCTCCAGCCGTACCGTCCGCGACCCTTCTGGCCGGGCTTGAGTAGCGGGCGCGTTCCCTTACGCGTACCTCCCAGAAGAGGGTTAGTATGGTCTTCATGACGCTAACCACGTTCCGGGGGGAGAAGGCCTTGGAACTGCCGCCCTCCCTCTGTTGTATCTCCACGCCGACCTCGGTAAAGCTCGCCCCGGACTTTATGAGCCTTACGAGTATGGCGGCCATGTAGGCGAAGTCCCGGGAGGTCATGGAGACCTTCTTTAAGAGTTCGCTCCTGTGGACGCACGTCCCGTTATAGTATCTGAGGTCCAGGGCGAAGAGGGCGTTCATGAGGAGGACGAAGGCTTTCGATACGACTTGCCTCGCTACGGGCCTTACCTCCGGGTTCGCCGTATAGGGCACAACGATGTCGGCCGTGCCGAGGCGTGCGAGCACCTTGCGTATGGCCGCGCACGGGATCTCGTTATCGCCCGGCACCATTATGACGTACTCCTTCCCCGAGAGCCTTACCCCTTCGGTGTAGTTGTAGCCGAAGCCGCGGTTGCGGGGGTTATGGACGGCCTTTATCCGGGCGTCCTCGAGG
>JAZGJJ010000108.1 GCA_036482575.1 Thermodesulfobacteriota bacterium | reverse complement strand
TGATGGTGTTTTAAATTCATGGCGCCCGTCAGGGGTACACGGCATGAAGGTTGTAATAGGGCCGCTTGTGACATTAACCGTGCGGCAGCACCCTCGCGTTGCTCCTCGCCCGACCTGCGCCGCTTGGCGCGGGTACCCCTTCACGCTTACGTGTCATGTCGAGGAGTTAGTCGACCGGTACAGGGTCCGGCACGAGCTACGGAAGAGGATATTCAAGCGGTTCAACGAGGAGGGAGTGGAGATGCCGTTCCCCATAAGGACCGTACACCTTAAAAAGGAATAACCCCGAATGAAGGCGAAGGCCGAACCGTTCAAGTTCTACGAGTGCACGCCGCTTATAAAGATGACCGGCAGGAGGGCCGGTTCCATAGTGGAGCTCCTGGAGATACTGGGGCAGGTAACCCCGGAGAGTATATTCCACCACATGCACCAGTACTTCCTGAAGCCCCACGTCCGGCCCCCGGCCTACCCCAACGACTTCGCGGTGTGGGCCTCCGAGGCGCTGGAGGAGAAGAGACTCGCCGAGAGGCTCGCCAACCTGAACCCCTTCGAGTTCGTCGATATAGATGAGGTAAGGGGAGAGATTATCCGCATCATCAAGGACCACCTGAAGGAGTTCCCCCCCCCGAGACCCGTCCTCCCGGGCAAGGAGTTTTTCTTTAACGAGGGCATAACGTTCGTGATACCCACGGACATCGAGGCGACGAGTAATGAGGAGTTCGTCGAGGCGCTCAGGAAGGTCGACGCTTCGAGCATATATTTTCACTTCTACGAGGCCCGCTTGAGGCTCGGCAGGGCACGGGACGATTTCAGCCTTTTCTTCGGCGAGTGCCTCGGGTGTCCCGGGCCCGCCGCCAGGCTCAACTCCCTCGACCCCTATATGTACAGCACCGAGGTCTTGAGGGAGAAGATAATAGCCATCCTGGAGGAGGAGGAATGAACCTCAGAGACTACAAGGGGATAGCCGAAGACGGAGAGCTCCGGGCCATAGAGCACATGGCCGGGAAGCTCGAGGGGAAGAGCTTTATGCACGTGAACTCCACGGCCGTGGGCGGCGGTGTGGCCGAGTTGCTGCAGCGGATGGTACCTCTCTTGAAGGGGCTCGGGATCGAGGTGAGGTGGGAAGTCATAAAGGGGACAAAGCCGTTCTTCGAGGGCACCAAGAGGCTCCACAACGCGCTGCAGGGCCAGGCCAACCCGCTAACGAAGAAGATGTGGGAAGTCTACGAAGAGGTCAATAAAAAGAACGCGGCGCGGCTCGACCTCGATGCCGACTGTGTTTTTATCCACGACCCGCAGCCCGCGCTCCTTATAGATTCCAAGAAGCGCGGGAACTGGATATGGCGCTGCCACATAGACATATCCACTCCGGACAGCGTTACCTGGTACTTCCTGAAGAAGCAGGTGGAGAAGTACGACGGGGCGATATTCTCGGTCTCGCGCTTCGCCCAGTCCCTCCCGATACCTCAGTTCATGATACCGCCTTCCATAGACCCCCTTAGCGAGAAGAATATGGATCTGCCGCCCGAAGAGGTGGACGAGGTCTTCGAGCGCTTTGGCGTACCCAGGGATAAGCCGATACTGCTCCAGGTTTCGCGCTTCGACCCCTTTAAGGACCCGCTCGGGGTTATAGACGCCTTCCGGCTCGTCAGGAAGTATAACGACTGCCGCCTGGTGTTCGCCGGAGGCACCGCCGACGACGACCCGGAGGGAGAGAGGGTTATCGAGGAGGTAAGGGAGAAGGCCGGAGACGACCCGGACGTACACATACTCATGCTCCCCCCGTTTAGCGACAGGGAGATAAATGCGCTCCAGAGGGGTGCCGACATAGTACTGCAGAAGTCCACGAGAGAGGGGTTCGGGCTCGTCGTGGCCGAGGCCCTCTGGAAGAAAAAACCCGTCATAGGCGGGGACGTGGGTGGTATACCGCTTCAGGTGGTCGACGGCGCGACCGGGTATCTCGTGCATTCGGTGGAGGGTACGGCCTACCGCATACGCCAGCTCCTGCAGAACCCCGAGCTTGCCCGGAGGATGGGGGAGGCCGGCAGGGAGCATATAAGGCGGAACTTCCTCATCACCGGACACATAAGGCAGTACCTTGCCGTATGGCTCGCCATGGAGAACAAGGACCAGAAGGTCATCTATCTCTGAGTGTGTTCCGGCTCTGAGTGTGTTCCGGCTCCGAGGGGAGTCCCGGCGCCCGACGCACCGCTGTGCACTTCCTCGGTGAGGACCAACCATCTTGATGTCCGGTCGATGTCCGGCTGATGCCCGGCATCCGGCCTTTTCGGGTCAACGTGTCGTAAGATGAAGACAGTCTCCAGGGAAAAACTCATAGTCGTATCCAACCGGGAGCCCTACACCTTCAAGAAGGGCAGGGCCGAGAAGACCGTCGGGGGGCTGGTCTCCGCGCTCGACCCGGTCATGCGGGCGTCAAAGGGCGTGTGGATAGCCTCGGGCAGCGATGCCGGGAGGGTCATGGTCCCGCCCGACGACCCTTCCTACACCATGCGGCTGGTGCCCCTTACCCAGAGGGACATTGAAGGGTATTACAACGGCTACTCCAATAGATTCCTCTGGCCGCTCTGCCACATCACACTCGACCGGATATATCTCAAGAAGTCCTACTGGCAGAGCTACAAGAAGGTGAACGCCCTTTTCGCCGACGCGATAGTCGAAGAGGCTCGGAAAAAGGGTACGCGCGTGTGGCTGCAGGACTACCATCTGGCCATATGCGCCGCCTATATAAAAGAGAAGAGGCCCGACCTGAAGCTTTCGATCTTCTGGCACATACCGTGGCCCCCGCACGACGTCTTCAGGGCCTGTCCCCAGGGCCGAGAGATACTGGAGGGGCTCCTGGCGAACGACCTCATCGGCTTCCAACTCGACTCCTTCTGCAGGAACTTCATGAGGTGCGCGGCCATGGAGTTCGGCACCTCCGTCGAGATCAAGGGCAGGTACATCAAATACCGGGGCCATATCACGAAGGTAAAGTCTTTCCCCATAAGCGTGGACTTCGAGTGGTTCGAGAGGGCGGCCCTGGCCAGGAGGTCGGGGAGGTTCTTCGAGAGGTTCAAGAAGGAGAGGAAGCTCGACGGGGTCATGCTCGGGCTCAGCGTTGACAGGCTCGAGTACACCAAGGGCATAATAAAGTCGCTCGAGGCCGTGGAGTTCCTGTTCGCGAAGTACCCGAGGTTCAAGGGCAAGTTCACCTTCGTGCAGATAGCCGTGCCCACCAGGAAGGTGGAGCCCTACTTGAGCTACATGGAGAGGGTAAGGAAGAAGGCGGCGGCATTGAACGCCAGGTACTCGACGGCGGACTGGAGGCCCGTGGAGTACATGGAGAGCAGGTTCAGCCATAACGACCTGGCCGCGCTCTACCGGGGGGCCGACTTCGCGATGATAAGCTCGGTCTACGACGGGATGAACCTCGTGGCGAAGGAGTACGTCTCCTCCCAGGTCGACCTGAAGGGGGCGCTCCTTGTGAGCGAGTTCGCCGGAGCCGCCGAGGACGTGCCGGGTATTACGACCATAAACCCCTACGATACCGAGAGCTGCGCCGACTCGATAAAGGAGGCGCTCGAAGCGGACCCGGCCAAGAAGAGGAAGGCCATGGGAAGGGCCAGGGCGTATGTGAGCAGGAACGACATATACAAGTGGGTCGAGGACGTGCTGGGGGAGATGAAGGGGCTCGGTTGAAAAGGCATCTTTTGAAAAACATCGAGAGGGTGAAAGAGCTTGCCGGGTCCAAGAGGATATCGCTCTTTCTGGACTATGACGGCACGCTAACCCCCATCGTCGCCAGGCCCGAAGTGGCCACGCTCTCTTTTCAGGTAAAGGAGATACTCAGGAAACTGGTGCGGCTCTACCCGACGGCCGTTATAACCGGGAGGGGGCTTGAGGACATAAGGGAGCGGGTGCCGATTGGCGGACTCGTCTACGCCGCGAACCACGGCATGGAGGTGTGGTCGACGGGGTTTACGATGGTCTTCGACGCCGGCAGGGACGTAGGCGCGGAACTGAAAAAGCTCCTTGCCGCGTTTAACGGGCTCGTAAAGAAGTTCAAGGGAGTTATCGTCGAGGACAAGGGGGCTACCCTGAGCGTCCACTACAGGCTGCTGGACATAAAAGAGGTGAAGGCCTTCAAGGCCGCGCTGAGGGAGCTTGCGGCGCCTTCGGTTGAAAAGGGCCTTGTGAAGCTTACCGAGGGGAAGAAGGTTTTTGAGCTCCGCCCGCCCGTTAGCTGGAACAAGGGGAGGGTCGTGGAGTGGATCATGCAGAGAGACGGCTTTAGCGGCACCTTCCCGCTCTATGTGGGCGACGACGAGACGGACAGGGACGGTTTTCGCGCCGTAAAGGGCAAGGGGCTCTCGGTCTTTGTCGGCGGCATGGACGACGAGGCGGACTTTTACCTCAACTCCCAGGACGAGGTCAGGCCCTTCCTGGAATGGCTCAGGGGGAGGTAGCACGGTTAATGCCATAAGGCGGCCAAATACGGTATTGGTATCGAATACCCTCCAACGGTCGTCGTGAAAGGGAAACACCCTCAGGGTGAGGTAGCACGGAATAAGAGACAGTACCGGTCTTCAGTTGCCCGTTATCAGTGAAAGATGAAAACCCGATAACCGTTTAAGGAGGTTCCTCGTGTCGGACTTCTATCACAGCGGTCTTATAACCACGCTTCACAGGCTCGGCAAGCCTAACCTCGAAAGGCTCGAGACGGAGCTCGAACTCTACGCCATGGTGAGGCCCGTGGCCCTGGTCCTTCCCGCCCTCTACTCGGACGTCGAGAGCGAGGCCATGAAGGGCATAGTGGAGGAGCTCAAGAAGGTAAAGTTCGTAAAGGAGGTCATACTCGCGCTAGGCCCCGCCACCGACGAGGAGTTCGTCCGGGTGAAGGAGCTCATGAGCGTCCTCCCACAGGACGTAAAGGTGATCCACACCGGCGGCGAGAGGATGAGCGATATCTTCGCGACCTTCGACCGGGAAGGCGTGGGCGCGGGCAAGGACGGCAAGGGCAGGAGCGCGTGGCTGTCATACGGGTACGTGCTTGCCAGCGGCAAGTGCGACGTCATAGCGCTCCACGACTGCGACATCCTGAGTTACTCGAGAGAGCTTCTGGCAAGGCTATGCTATCCGGTGGTGACCCCGGGGCTCGATTATCTCTTCTGCAAGGGCTACTACGCGAGGGTCACCGACAGGCTTCACGGCAGGGTCACGCGGCTCTTCGTGATACCGCTGGTGAGGTCGCTCGGGAAGATAGTCGGGCCCCATCCGCTGCTCGAGTTCTTCGACAGCTTCCGCTATCCCCTTGCCGGTGAGTTCTGCATGATAGCGGAGCTCGCGAGGGTGAACCGTATACCGTGGGACTGGGGGCTCGAGGTGGGGGTGCTCGCCGAAGTCCACAGGAACTATTCACCTAAGAGGGTATGCCAGGTCGACATAGCCGAGAACTACGAGCACAAGCACCAGAAACTTTCGGCAGACGACCCCACAACCGGGCTCATGAAGATGTCCGTGGACATAGCCAAGTCGATATTCAGGAGCCTCGCCTCCGAGGGCATAGTCTTCTCCGACGGGTTCTTCAACTCGCTCAGGGCCACCTACCGGAAACTCGCCGAGGATACGCTCATAAGGTACGAGGGGGACGCGGCGATAAACGGGCTGATGTTCGACAGGCACGGTGAGGCCATGGCCGTGGACGCCTTTACCAGGGCCATAGATATGGCCGCGAAGACGGCGATGGAAAACCCGCTGGGCGCACCTCTCATACCCAACTGGAACAGGGTGATATCGGCGATCCCCGGGATATTCGAAAGGCTCGGCAACGCCGTGGAAGAAGACAACAGGTAAGGCACTATCCGTGAGTGCCGTCGAAGCAGACGGGGGGTGTGGGGTGCAAGGGGGTGCAGGGATGTAGGGGGTGTACCCCCTACACCATATAGTCTCCGGAATGCAGCTCTTCCCTTTCGTACTCCTCAAGCGGGTCGTCATCCAGGAGGTGACGCACGCACTCAAGCAAGTACTCCGAACCCACGTAACGGCCGCCTTTGAAGATGTAGAGCCTTGAGTCCAGCGGGCTGTACTCCACCCTTACTTTTGAGTTATCGAGAAGCAGCATTTCGGGTACTCCGTTGCAGGTAATTTAGAGTGAAGTATTATACACTATTTAGTGGTGCGTGTCAAGCACACCCGCAAACCAGGGCAAGGACCGTTTGAGCGGTAACGGGTCCGTGCCGGCGGCGTACGTACGTGGTCCCCTTACGGGCGGGACCGGCTCAACGCGCCTCTACGAGCCTCTCCAGGGCCTCCCGGACCTTCTTCTTCCTTATGCCCTTGAGAAGAAGGTGTATGCCCGCGACGAGGTCTTGCCTCTCCTCCGGGCTCAGGGAGTTGTAGAGCTGAAGCAGCAGCTTCCCCTGCGTTCCGTCGACGTTGCCTCCGGCGGCAGTGGTCGGGGGGGGAGGGGGGGGCGGGGGGCCGAAAAAGTATGATATGTCCGCACCCATGATCTCGGCGAGCTTGAGCCACTCGCCGGTGGTTATGGGTATGTCCCCCCCCTCCTTTCTGGCGTATGTGCTCCTGTCGATCCCCAATTGCCCGGCCAGAGACTCCTGCCTGAGAAATCGCTCCTCCCTTAAGTTCCTGAGCCTTCGGAGTATCTCCTCTGTGCTTATCATGCACGTAGTATATACCTCCCTGAGGGGCCATAGCAACCGGAAAAACAGCTTTAATAAACCAAAGGTGATGCGGGTTCAACCTAAGTTATTGAAATGGCGGGGGGAATTGACCTGCGGGGCTCTTTACCCTTGACAGTGGGGGGGAGCTATGTTAGGGGTAGAAGGCAGTGCCGGAGTGGTGAAACTGGTAGACGCGCGGGACTCAAAATCCCGTGGCCGCGAGGCCGTGCGGGTTCGACCCCCGCCTCCGGCACCACATAATGAACTATCATGGAACGTAAGGAGTGTTGCCCGTATGTCCAATGCCGATAAACCGAGGGTCCTTGTGATGGACGATGAGGCGACCATAAGGGAGCTTATAGGCGAGGTGCTGGGCGCCGCCGGTTACGAGACGGAGTTCGCTGGCGACGGCGCCGAAGCGGTTGAAAAGTACAGAAGGGAAAAGGAGGACGCGCGTACCTTCAATGTCGTTATCATGGACCTTACCATCCCCGGCGGGATGGGCGGCAAGGAGGCCATAAAGAAGCTCCTCGAACTGGACCCGGATGTACGGGCGATCGTCTCGAGCGGCTATGCCCGCGACCCCATGATGGAGGAGTACGAGAAGTACGGCTTCACCGGCGCCATAGCAAAGCCGTACAACATCAAGGAGCTGGTCGCGCTGGTGAATAAGGTGGTCGGGGAAGGGTGAGCCCTTTACTCCTCTACCTCCCCGCTGAAGGAATATAGCTCCCGATCACCGATATTGAAGCTCTACCCCCTCCCCCCCTCCCAACCCCAATTCCTTGACAACGTTTTAAAAAACAAGTATTTTATATAGTTAGATGATGTCATTCCCCGGCAAAGGGCTATTCGTCCCGTTCCTTTTTCTCATATATCTTTTTGCCTCCCTGCCGCCTTCTTTCGCCTCCGCCGGACCGGGCGCCGACCCCGGAGAAGAGGGGGGGGAGGGGGGGGAGGGGCGGAGGCTCTATCTCCAGTGGTGCAGCCAGTGTCACGGCATCGAGGGCAGGGGTGACGGCATTAACTCCACGCCCGACTTGAAGGTAAACCCCAGGGACCACACCGATACGCTTTTCATGTCCACGAGATCCGACGAGAACCTGAATGACGTCATAAGGGGAGGCGGGACGAGTGTAGCCAAATCGTCCATCATGCCGCCCTGGAGGGCGACCCTTACCGACGAGGAAATAAAAACCCTTATCGGCTACCTGCGCGAACTCTGCAACTGCCGCTTCGAAGGGGTGGTCTCCGACGAGAAGCTCAGACAGGTCGCGCCGGGTTTTAGATAATATGGATAGAGCCATGACGCTAAAACTCCTCGCTCTCGCGGTGCTCTTGCCGGCCTCTCTCTTCTTCTCCGGCGAGGCTTATGCGGATGACTGCAGCGGCTGCCACAGGAACCCCAGGTATAAAAAGGAGGACGCGCAGAAGCTCAAGCAATGCCTTGCCTGCCACGGCATGGCCGGCCATCCCTACAAGGCGGATACCGGCACGGGCGGGGGGGGTGGGGTTACCGCAGTGGCCGAGGCCGCCGAGAGGGCGGTGGCGGCCGGACCAGACCCGGACACGGGGGACATGGTCTTCATACCCGCCGGCGAGTTCCTCATGGGCAGCGACGACAGGTTGAGGGACGAAAAGCCCGCCCATGTCGTGTACGTAAACGAGTTCTACATAGACAGGCTGGAGCTCACCAATAAAGAGTATAAGAGCTTTGTGGACGCCGGCCATCCGCCCCCGAGTAACTGGGAGGAGAACCGGGAGGGGAAGAGCTACCCGCCGGAGAAGGCGGACCACCCCGTTATATTCGTCTCCTGGAACGACGCGGACGCTTACTGCAGGTGGAGAGGAAAGAGGCTCCCCCGGGAGAGGGAGTGGGAGAAGGCCGCGCGCGGCACCGACGGCCGCATATATCCCTGGGGTAACGAGTGGGACCTCGATAAGTCCAACAACCCCTTGAGGGGGCACGAGGGGACGATGCCCGCGGGCTCCATCGAGGAGGGCAAAAATCAGTTCGGCCTTTATGAGATGAGCGGGAACGTCTGGGAGTGGGTTGACGACCATTACTTCCCGCACCCGGGCTCCGACTACGTGAGCCCCGAGTTCGGCAGGAAGTACAGGCTCTTGAAGGGCGGCTCGTGGTGGGACTGCATGTTCTACGGCTGCGGCATATCGGCGCCTGCATATAACCGGGCCTTTTTCGACGCCACCACCAAGAACGACAGTTTTGGTTTTAGGTGCGCAGCGGACGCAAAGTAGGAGGGACAGAATATGGCTATAACGGAGATTAAGCCGAGCATTAAGAAAGGCTGGCTCTGCGCGGCAGTTGCCGCTGTGCTGGCTTCGTGCTCGGGCGGGAAGGTCACGGACACCGAAGAGATGGTCCACATCCCGCCGGGCGAGTTCATAATGGGCAGCGTCGAGGAGGACACCGAGGGGCTTGCGCAGGAGTTCGGGTCGAGGAAGGGTACGTTTTTCATGGATGAGAGGCCCGAGAGGAAGGTGCGGACCGAGGGCTATTACATAGGCAAGTACGAGGTGACGAATTCGAGTTATAAAAAATTCGTCGACGCGGGCCACCAGCCCCCGCTCAGTTGGGAGGGTGGCGCCTACCCCGATAAGAGGGGCGACCACCCGGTAAATAACGTTACCTGGTTCGACGCGGAGGCCTACTGTAAGTGGGCGGGCAAGAGGCTCCCCACCGAGGAAGAGTGGGAGAAGGCGGCCCGGGGGCCGGATGGGAACAGGTACCCCTGGGGGGATGAGTACGACGAGGCAAAGGCCAACCTCAATAAGGGGGACACCGCGCCCGTGGGAAGCCACGAGACCGACGTGAGCCACTACGGCGTATATGACATGGCCGGGAACGTCATGGAGTGGGTCGACGCGTGGTACAAGCCCTATCCGGGAGGCACGTTCGAGAGCAAGGAGTTCGGGGAGAAGTACAGGGTGCTTAGAGGGAGCTCGGGAAGCGCCATGGGTCACTACGTGATGGGCAAGATATTCTCACGCTCTTCGTTCAGGCACCATTACCTGCCGGGCGGGGCCGGGAATGACGGTGGTTTCAGGTGCGCAAGCTCTGCCGGTTGATATTCGTCCTTGCCCTGGTTTCCTGCTCTGGCGAGGGGGG
>JAZGJJ010000107.1 GCA_036482575.1 Thermodesulfobacteriota bacterium | reverse complement strand
GATTACAAACCCCACGCTCGGCATATACAGGTACCTTTCGGCGAACGCGTGTTCCCCCAGGGCCGGTATATAAAGGGCGGGAAGCAGCGGAACGGCCACAAGCAGAAGACCGAACGCCGCCGTAGGGCTCCGCCTCATCAAGAGCCATACGGCGGCCATAAAGGCGGCTGCCGCAAAGAGCGACAAGATGCCCCTCCATTCCAGCATCGAGGATATCGGGTGGAAGGTATGCGTCACGTTCAGGTTCATGGGAAGGAGCAGCTTTCCGAGATGCTGGGCGAAAAGAGGAAAGACGTTTATGAACTGTTCGTAAGCGCTCAGGCCGGCATGGACGTTTACGGGGGCCAGGCCCCCTACGACGTAAGACCTTACGGCGAAGTAGAGTGCCGCCACGGCCAGGTAGGGCAGGTAGCGCTTGAGCAAGGAGTAAAACGCGAGACCCTTTCCGAAGCAGCGGTCATAGGCCGCCATGACAAGAGGCAGCGTAAGGGCCGTCTCTTTGGAGAGGGCCGCAAGGAGGAAGAAGACGAGCGAGAGTCCCGGCCGGTCTTCCCGTATATAGAAGTAAAAGGAAAGGAGGTAGAAGAGGGTAAACGAGAGCTCCGGGACTCCGCTGACCCACGCCACCGCCTCGGTGTGGACCGGGTGTGTGGCAAAGAGAAGGGCGGCGAAAAATGCCGTACCCCGGCCGCCTGCGGCGGGTGAAGCGTCGTTTTCGGTCCCGCCCTGAGCCCGGGACGGGCTGCCGAGAATAAAAGAGGTTATAAGGAAGACCATGACCGTGACCCCGGCATGCAAGAGCACGCTTGTCAGGTGAAACCCCAGGGGGTTGAGGCCGAAGAGATGATAGTCGGCCGTAAAGATCAAGTACATCACCGGGCGGTAATAGTTCGAGGCGTTCCTGCCGCTGAATGACCATACGTCCGTGAGGAAGATGTCGGGAAGGGAGCTGGGATCCTGGATCCGCGGGTTCTGTACTACCTGTGGCAAGTCGTCGTATACAAAGCCGTTCGGAAGGCTATTCAGGTATACGACGGAGGAGACCATAAAAAGGACTATTATGGCGGTCTTTGAGGTCAATGTCCGGCTCTCTCCATTTCAAAGATACCTCGCCTGGAAAGCTCCTCAAGTGCCGTGCGCGGCCCCTGAAAAGCGGGGTCTATCCTTAACGCCTCCTCGAACTCCCTTATGGCCCCGTCCACGCTCCCCTTATCTCGTAAGAGGAGGCCGAGGTTATAGTGCGTTTCCACCTGCAGGGGGAAGGAGGGAAGGCGGCTACGTTCTACGTATCGCCACCCTGCCGGGGGCCGCCCGTCATCCTCTTCTTTCTTTCCTCTTCTCTTTCCTTCTCCTCCATATTATCGTAGTCGTAGAAGAGGAAGTAGATGGCGACCCCCACAAGGGTGACGAGCATGATGGCGGGTTCTTTAACGAAGTACCATGTCGTGCCGCCGGCGAGTGCCAGGCCGAATCCGAGCCAGTTTATCTTCTTGACGGTATCGGCGGGCAGCGTCTTTACCCACCTGCCCGCGTACTTGTAGAAGAACATAAGGGCGACGAATATGCCCACCAGTACGAAGACGCTTTGCATGCTCATGGCTATCCTTTCCCTTTCTTCCCGCCGGCGAAGAGTCTCTTTATGGCCGGGGTATAGGGGCGCCTTAAGACCCCCCTTTCGGTTATTATTGCCGTGACGAGCCTTGCCGGGGTTACGTCGAAGGCCGGGTTCCTGACCTTTATCCCCTTTGGCGCGAGGCGGGTCTTTCCGGCGTGCGTTACCTCGCGGGCGGGCCTCTCCTCTATCGGGATGTCGTCTCCCCTCTTTATGTCCGGGTCGATGGTGGAGGAGGGCGCGGCTACGTAGAAAGGGATCCCGTGGGCCCTGGCGAGGATGGCCACCGAGTAGGTGCCGATCTTATTGGCCACGTCCCCGTTGGCCGCTATCCTGTCCGAGCCGACGACCACGGAGTCGATGAGCCCCCGGCCCATCATGTATCCGGCCATGTTGTCGGTTATGAGCGTTACGTCGAAGCCGTCCTTCTGTAACTCCCAGGCCGTGAGCCTGGTGCCCTGGAGGAAGGGTCTCGTCTCGTCGACGAAGACCCGTACCTTCTTTCCCGCCGCCCTGGCCCCCCTTATGACCCCGAGTGCGGTGCCGTAGCCGGCGGTGGCGAGCGCCCCGGCGTTACAGTGGGTGAGTACGGTGGAGCCGTTCTTTATGAGCCGGGCCCCGCGCTTTCCTATAAGCTTGTTTGCCGCTATATCTTCCCGGTGTATCTTCCGCGCTTCCGCGACGAGTTTTTTCTTAAGCTGCGCCACGCTCGACCTCCCGCTCGCTTCCACGACCCCGTTCATCCGCTCTATGGCCCAGAAGAGGTTTACGGCCGTGGGTCTGGCCGAGGCGAGTGTCCGGGCGATCCTGCCAATCTCTCTCTTGAAGGCCTTCAACTCTTTCGTCCTGACCCTCCGGGCACCGGCGGCAAAACCCATGGCAGCGGCCACGCCTATGGCCGGGGCGCCGCGAACGACCATGTCCTTTATCGCCTTCGCCACTTGCCGGTGGTCCGTGTACCTCCTGTACACCACTTTTCCGGGCAGGAGCCGCTGGTCTATCATTACCACGCGGTTATCTTTCCATTCGACGGTCTTTACCATTTCGTTCCCTCGGGGGTTTTTCCGGTTTCGGGCCGGTGTCTACTGCAGGGTTGTTTCCGTTTCGGAGGGTTTTTCGAGCCG
>JAZGJJ010000106.1 GCA_036482575.1 Thermodesulfobacteriota bacterium | reverse complement strand
CTTCGTGATGATGTTGACTATTGCGCTGAAGGCGTCGGTCCCGTACAGGGCCGAGCCCGGGCCGCGTATGACCTCAACCCTCTTGACGTTATCGACGCTCAGGCTGTCGTGGGGCCATATCGCCCCGCCCCCCAGGGTGTTTATTGAGACGCCGTCTATCAGGAACTTTACCTGCTCCGCGCGGAAGCCGAGTATCCCCCTTACCTCGATAGTGTCGGGGCCGTAGAAGCTCTTGGAGATGGCGATGCCCGGCACGCGCTTAAGCACGTCCATGATGTCGCGCGCGCCCATGTTGCGGATGTCCCTTGCGGTAAAGACGGTGGCTACGGCCGGGGCCCTCTGAAGGGTCTGGGGCTGCTTGGTGGCGGTTACGATGAGGTCTTTTTCTTCGAAGAATAGAAGGAGCTCTTCGGAGGGCGCGGCGGCGACCCGCTCACCTTCGGCTGAGACTTCACCGGGGGAGTGGCTTGCGCGCATCATGCCTGTCTGGCCTGCCGGGCTTGACACTACCGGATATGGAGGGGGAAAATATCTATAAGAGGGAACTCCGGAGTCGTCCGCTGCTCCGCCTTCAACCGCAAAGGCATTTGCGGGCAAGAGAAGCAAAAGTGGCAGGAGTGCCCGGAATATCAGTTTCTTAATCACGGCTAACGGCTCCCATTGGATGTTATAGTTGCTGAACTTCCCGATGGAGTGCCTCAGTAGCTGTGTACTCCGGGTGCTCATGCATTTTACGCATACCGCACAACGAGAGCGGACTCCCGGAGAAGGTGCGAGAAAATTATAGTATTATAATCCGAATTTGTAAAGGGCTGTCTCTGACCTGCCCCCAAATAATTGATCCACTCCCGGAGTGAACTTCTACGCATTAATTACCCGCGGAGCTATTGCTTCCGGGGCCGGTGGTCGATAGCCCGGAGAGCTGTGCGGCCTGATCTGATTGTACTCCTGCCTCCAGTGCATAGTCAATACCTTTACCTATAGGGGGTGCGTGTCCCGGACGCGTGCGCGCGAGATTCCTCTTGAGGACGCATCTGATAAATCGTAAACTTTACGGATGATCCGGATAACCGATGATATCTTCATAGACGATAGCGAGATAAAAGAGGTGTTCATCCGCTCAGGCGGGCCGGGGGGCCAGCACGTAAACAAGGTCTCTACGGCGGTACAGCTCCGCTTCGACATAAACGGCTCAAAACTCCCCCGGGATATAAAAGAGAGGCTCGTCCGCCTGGGGGGCAAGAGGGTCACGGACGGCGGGATACTCATCATCTCTTCAAGGGGTTCGAGGAAGAGGGAGCTTAACAGGGTCGATGCGGTCGATAAGCTCGTCGCGCTTATCAGGGAGGCCTGTGAGAGGCCGATAAGGCGGGTAAAGACAAAACCGTCCAGGGCTAAAAGGGAGAAGAGGATCGAGGAGAAAAAGGTGCGGGGAGGCACCAAGAAGATGAGGCGGAAGGTGAGAGAGGAAGATTAGCCGAACCTCTTATCCTCACCGCCGGACTTTTCCGGGTGCGAAGCATTTAGATGTATGGTATCATCCCCTGCTATGCTACAGGTATCCGGCCTTTCAAAGTCCTATCATAACGTATCCCTCTTCGAGGACGTCACCTTCTCCGTCGGCAGAGGCGAGATCGTCGGCCTCGTCGGCCGGAACGGTTCGGGCAAGTCCACCCTCGTTAAGATAATCGCGGGGTTCGAAGACCATGACAAAGGAGAGTTCACTACGCCAAAGGGCTATAAGCTTGGCTACCTGGACCAGCATATTCACTTCACCAAAGATACGCTGATAGAAGAGTGCTGCCAGGAGCTTGCTGAAGACGAGCAGTACGACCATTACAAGGCCGAAAAGCTCCTCTTCGGCCTCGGTTTTATGGAGGGCGACCTCCACCAGCCGCCGTCGGTGTTCTCCGGGGGCTTTCAGCTCCGCATAAACCTCGTCAAGACCCTGCTCCGGGACCCGGACCTCCTCCTCCTCGACGAGCCCACAAACTACCTCGACATCCTGAGCCTTCGTTGGCTGCGGCGGTTTTTAAAGGCATTCCGGGGAGAGGTGATCATCATAACCCACGACCGTCAGTTCATGGATACCGTAACGACCCATACCATGGGTATCCACCGGGGGCGCCTTACCAAGACCAGGGGGCCGACCGATAAGTACTACGCCCAGATATTGATGGACGAGGAGGTCCACGAAAGGACCCGTCAAAAGCAGAAGAACAAGGTCAAGGAACTGCAGAACTTTGTAGACAGGTTCGGGGCCAAGGCCTCCAAGGCCTCACAGGCCAAGTCCAAAGTACGCCAGATAGAAAAGATGAACGTTCTAAGCGAGATCGCGCCAGAATACAAGCTCGGCTTTCGCTTCAACTATAAGGCCACCCACGCAAAAACAGTTATGGAGGTGGAAGAGCTTGCTTTCTCATACACGGGTGTTGCAGATGACAACCTCTTCGAGGGCCTCTCCTTTCAGATAAGGCCGGGGGACAGGCTCGCCGTCATCGGCAAGAACGGCAAGGGCAAGACGACACTTTTGAATATATTGGCCGGGACGCTCAAGCCCACCGTGGGTTCCGTCAACCTCTCGCCAGCGACCGCCGTCGGCTACTACCAGCAGACGCACCGTAAGGAGCTCAACCCGCAAAACACTGTGGTCGAAGAGATAGCAAAGGCCGGCCCGGCCCTCCATACCTCTCGGGTCCGGGCAATCTGCGGGGCAATGCTCTTTTCCGGGGACCTGGCCGAGAAGAAGATATCCGTGCTCTCCGGCGGAGAGCAGAGCCGGGTGCTCCTGGGTAAGATACTTGCCCGTCCCGCGAACCTCCTCTTACTGGACGAGCCCTCCAACCACCTCGATATGGACTCCATCCAGGTTATGACCCAGGAGGTGTCGAACTTTAAGGGCGGAGTCGTCATCGTTACCCATGACGAGGAGATACTGGGGCGCCTGGCCAACAAGCTCGTTATCTTTCATGAAGACAGGGCCGTATTCTTTGACGGTACCTACCAGGACTTTCTGGATACCACGGGCTGGGAGGAAGAGGCCTCACATGGGCGCGCGGGGGGCGCGGCGGACGCAGCGGCGTCGAAGTATAAAAATGATAAGCCGCCGAAGAGCCCTTCAAAGGGTCGGAGGTCGGACCCGGCCAAAGAAGAGAAGCGCAAACTAAAGGCCCTTACAAGGGAGCATGAAGATATGGAAAAGGAGATCAAGGCGTTGGAAGCCGACCTTGAAGATAAAAACAACGAGGCTCAGAAGTTGGTCCGTGAAGGTGGAAAGGGGGCAAAGATCCGGGAGCTATACAAGACCATCGGAGGAGTCCAGTCGAAGATCGACGCCAAATACCTGGAGATGGAAGAGCTCTTCGAGCGGATAGACAGTCTGAAGACCACAGTCTGACGTAGAACAATTCGGCCTTCGGCCGGGTGCGCTATCACCTCCCCCTTCCCTTCCACAGCGCACTCTTCCTCAAGTACCACCACCCGTTGAAGCCGCAGAGGAGGACGGTCAGGAGAAGCAAGGAAGAGGGGGGTAGCTCCACGTAGATGAGTTCTTCTACGTAGTGGACGATGAAGGAGCCGGTGTAGGCAAGCGAGGGGTCGTGTCTTGCCCTCGCCCAGAGCTCCAAATGGGTAAGCGGGCAGTACCAGCCGAACGCGTTGAGCACGAGGGCGAAGGCGAGCCCCGAGACGTGGACTACCATTATAATTCTGTTCTTTACCCCGAGGAATGCACCGAAGAGCAGGAAGATAATCCAGAGGAGGTGGGTAAGCACCACCATGTCCGCGAAGAGCTTGTAGAGCATTACGGATACGGGTAGCGGACCTCTCTACTCATACCTGAGCGCCTCTATCGGGTCCATCTTCGAGGCCTTCCATGCCGGGTATATGCCGAAGACGAGGCCCACGACCCCGGAGAAGACAAAGGCCAGGACCACCGACTCGGGCGTTATGATGGTATCCCACTGGCCCCAGCGCGATATCCCGACGCTCAGCGCCGCCCCGAGCCCCACGCCGGCGACCCCGCCGGTGGCGGTTATGGTCATGGCCTCAATCAGGAACTGCCTCAGTATATCCTTCCTCCTCGCCCCCACGGCCATGCGGAGCCCTATCTCGCGCGTCCTCTCCGTAACCGAGACGAGCATTATGTTCATCACCCCTATGCCACCCACAAGGAGCGAGATCGCGGCTATGCCGGCAAGGAGCGCGGTAAACGTCCCGGCCGTCTCCTCGAGCGTCTTTATGAACTCGGTATAGTCCCGTATCGAAAAATCACTCTCCACGTCCGGCCCTATCCGGTGGCGCGAGCGGAGCAGCCTCTCGATCGAGCCCTTCACCGCCGGTATATCCTCGACCCTTCCCACCTGTATGTAGACGTCGTTTACGAAGTCCTGGGTGAAGAGCCTTTTCTGCGAGGTGGTGATGGGGATAAAGACCTGGTCGTCCGGGTCGCGCCACGAGGTCTGGCCCTTGGACTCGAGTACGCCTATTACCAGGAAGCTCTGGCCCTCGACCCTTATGTTCTTGCCCACGGCCACGCCCCGGCCGAAGATCTCATCCCTGACCGTCGTACCTATTACGGCCACTTTCCCGGCGAGCTTTACCTCCCTCTGGTTAAAGAAGCGGCCCGTGGCGACCTTGAAGTTGTTTACCGCGAGGAACTCGGGCGTGGTGCCCCTTATAAGGGTGGTCGCGTTCTTGTTGGTGTACTTTACCATCGCCATGTTGCTTACCGTGGGGCTTACCCGCTTGACCCCCGGGGTGTCCTCTATGGCGCGGGCGTCTTTGACGGTGAGCGTCTCGACCGAGCCAGAGGCTATGTAGCCGAGTCGGGCCGCCCCGGGCCGTACCCGGAGGAGGTTCGTGCCCATCCGTGTTATCGAATCGGCGACCTGCTTCTTGGCCCCCTCGCCGAGCGAGATCATGGCGATTATGGCGCCCACGCCTATTATGACCCCGAGCATCGTGAGCACGGTCCGCATCTTGTTGGCCACGATGCCCCGGAAGGCGACCTTTATGAGTTGGAGGAAAAGCATGGCTACCTGTTACGGGTGTCGGACAGTATAAGTCCGTCCCGGATGGTCACGACCCTCTGGCTGTGGTCGGCGACCTCTTGTTCGTGCGTGACGATAATAACGGTGGTGCCCTTTTTGTTAAGCTCCTTGAATATTCCCATTATCTCTTCGCCGGTGCGGGTGTCGAGGTTCCCGGTGGGCTCGTCGGCGAGGATGAGCGGCGGGTCCAGTACCACGGCCCTCGCTATCGCGACCCTCTGGCACTCGCCGCCGGAGAGCTCGTTGGGTCTGTGGGCGACGCGGTGGCCGAGGCCCACCTCATCGAGGGCCCCCTTTGCCGTATCAAGGGTGTTGTCGAAGCCGGCATAGATGAGCGGAAGCTCTACGTTCTCAACCGCCGTGTGGCGGCCGAGCAGGTTGAAGGTCTGGAAGACGAAGCCGATATTGCGGTTACGGACGGCGGCGAGTGCGTCGTCGTCCATCTCGTCGACCTTCGTGCCGTTTAAGACGTAGGAGCCGGAGGTGGGCCTGTCGAGGCACCCCATGAGGTTCATGAGCGTGCTCTTGCCGCTCCCGGACGGCCCCATGATCGAGACGAACTCGCCCGCGGATATATCGAGGTCCACGCCCCTCAAGGCCTTGACGGCTACCTCGCCGGAGGCGTAGGACCTGGTAATTCCCTTAAGCTCTATCACGTGCCCTTAGTGGCGGCGGTATAAGCGTCTCTTTTTCGAGCCACTTTTATTATCCTCGTCCCCGGCGTATCCGGAGATTATGACCTCGTCCCCTTCCTTAAGACCTTCGGTAACCTCGGTGGTTATGCCGTCGGTCTTCCCGGTCTTTATCGGCGCCCAGGCGGGTCCGGCGGCGGCCGGTATGTAGACCCCGGTCTCCTTATTCTCTACCCTTACGGCCTCGGAAGGGATGAGCAGCGTCCCCTGGATACGGTCGGTGGCTATCTCCACGTTCGCCGACATGCCCGGCATGAGGCCGGTCTTCTTCTCTTCGGTTATATCCACGACCACGTCGAAGACCGTAACGGTCCTCTCCACCCTGCCCTTGGGCGCTATCCTGGCTATACGTCCGGCAAAGAGCCTGTCGGGCCAGGAGTCCACGGTGATACCCACGCTCTGGCCCACGACGACTTGACCTATGTCCACCTCGTCCACCATCGCGCCCACGTATAGGTGCGCGAGGTCGGCCATGGTAAAGAGCGTGGTCCCCTCGGATACCGAGGAGATGGTGGAGGAGATTACCTGACCTTCCTCGACGAGCTTTATAAGTACCGTACCGCCGAGCGGCGCCCTTATCTCGGTGTCTTCGAGCCTGTCTTCGGCCTCCCGGAGGACCTCTGTGGCCCTCAAAAGCTCGGCCTCGGCTATCGTGATCTCGCTCTGCGCCTTCTCGAAGGCTATGACGCTGTCGTCGAGTTCTTGCCTCGATATGACGCCCTTCTCAAAGAGTGGTTCCTTCCTTTTCTTCTTGAGCGTGGTGTCCTTTAACGAGACCCTGGCCCGATCGAGCTTACCTTCGGCCATTAGCCTGTCCGCCCGTGCCTGGTTCACGCGCGACTTCTCGGTGGCCGGGTCGAGCCTTACCACCACCCGCCCTTTTTCAAGCGTATCGCCCTCGTTAAAGGGAAAGCTCAATATCTCACCGGCGGCTTTGCTCTTTACCTCTACCTCTACGTAGGGCGTTATAACGCCTGTGGCCGCGACGACCACGACGAGGTCTCCCCGAAGGACCTTTCCCGTCTTAAGGCGCAGCGGGGGCTCGCCGTTGCCGGTAAGGACCGGAGCGAGGAAGTATACGGCTATTGCCGCCATAGCGGCAACCACCGTTATTATTACGGCACTTTTCTTCATCGTCCGCTCATCTCTACACCCTGAACTTCCTCCGGCAGGCGGAACTCTATCCCCCTCTTATCGAGGAGCGTCCCCTCCTCGCGGAGGAACACGGTGACCGCGCTCGCGTAGTCTATGAGGGCGTCTATCTCGGAAAGTTTCGCCTCTTCGAGGTCTTCCTGCATCTCCAGCACGTTGTAGGTGGTGGAAAGCCCGGCCTCGAGCTTCACCTCCTCCGCTATAAGGGTCTCCTCGGCGAACCTGGTCGAGACCTTCGCGGCCCCGAACCTCTCCCGGCTCGTATGGAGTTCTTTTATGGCGTTGTCGAGCGCTACGACAATCTCCTGTTCGAGGCGCTTTAGCTTGAAGAGCGCCGCCTCGCTCTCAAGGCGGGCGATACGCTCTTCGCTCCTTGCCGTCCTGTTGCCGAGCGGGTAGCGGAAGACCACCCCCACCCCCCACTGCGGGTTGCTGTCCATGCCCTCGATCGAGTTATTGAAACTCGTCCCGAGGCCATTGTAGCCGAAGCTGGCCTCGAGGTCTACCTCGGGGAAGCGCTGGTTTTCGGCGTACTTGATCCTGATATCGTTTTTTTCGAGCTCGGCCCTGAGCTCGTTATAGTCGGGCCGTACCTCGACGGCCTTCCTAACGCCCTCCTGCAGGCTGGGCTCCATGGGCCAAAGCGTCGGTGGGGGTGGGGCGTCGGTGGGGACTATTTCAGTATCCCGGAGGCCGTAGACGTCTCCGGAGATAAGGAGTTTTAGCGCGTTCTCCCCCTCGCTTACGAGTTTTCCGGCCGAGATGAGCGCCTCTCTCCTGGTGGCCACCCCGGCCTCGGCCTGCGTTACCTCGAGGGCGGAAGCCACCCCGGCCTCGAACTTACTCCGGTTGAGCTCCAAAAGCTCCTCGGCCAACTTAAGCGATTCACTCTTTACACGGAGCTCCTCCCTCGTGAGCACTAACTCCCAGTAGGTGAGCTCGAACTCGGAGACCGTATCTATTATCCGCTGTTTCAGCCTGTGCACGGAGATGTCCCGCTCCTTTTTCGCGAGACCTATTTCGAACAGGGTGGCGTCCCTGCCGAAGCCCTTAAGGAGCGGCTGTGTCAGCCTTAGCCCGGCAAAGGTGTCGTGCTCGGTGTCGAAGTCGTTCAGCGTGTCCTTGGTCCACTCGTCGTCGAACTCGAGCGAGTACTCTGTGCCGAGCGTCGTCATGGCCGAGACCCCCATGTTAAGCGTATAGACCCTCGACTCCATGGAGGAGATGCTTCCCGCGGCCGTGCTGGAGCGGGAGTTGAGCGGCCTCTTCGAATCGTTGTAGTTAAGCGAGGTAAAGACCTCCCTGTCGAAGATACCCCACCCGCCCTCGACCCGGGCCGTCTCTATCCGGGGCTTTATCCTCTCCACCACTATATCGAGGTTGTGCTTGAGCAGCATGGCTATACCCTCCTCGATCGAAAGCTCCATCGTGGCGGGGGCGGGGGTGGTGGCGGCAGCCAGCCCCGCGCCGGGTGTTACGCCGTGGAGGGCCAACGCTGTCAAAAGAAAGTATCCGGCTTTGGAGGGCATGGGTATAGTTAAGGCAAGCTCTTCAAGGCGGAAGGTAAGATAGTCCCGCCGGTCACTGTTTGGGTCACCGGAGGAGCACCTTCCTCGGCCGGATCGAGACGGAGTGGTCTTTCATGGGGAAGTACCCTTCCATTGCGTGGAGCCTGTTTTGTTTTTCGAGCCGGTTGTATATCCTGACCCACGCGCATTCGTTAGAGGTGTCCGCCTCGCACATACCGTCGGCCACGCCTCCGCAGGGGCCGTTAAGGAGGGCCTTCGGGCATTCGGTGTGCGGGCATATGCCGGCCGTCCTGTCGAGTACGCACTCCCCGCAGAGCGAGCAGCCCTCGAAGAACCTCCCCTGCCTCTCCACGGTCGCGAGGAAAAAGCTGTCGAGCGCGGGCAGGACGGGCTGGGACTCTTCGGCGTTATCGGCAACGGTCCTAACCCCGGCGCCGCAGGCGAGCACCAGCACGGCGTCGGCCGCCTTTGCCTCGGGCTTGAGCCGGAACTCCCTCCTCACGATCTGGTTATAGCAGGTCTCGTCCGGGAGCGAGTCCCCGAGGACTTCAAACCCTTCTTCCTTGAGTACCGCGGCCATCTCGTCGAGTTCAACCCTGCCGCCGGTCTTGCACTGCTCGGCGCACGAGTTGCACCCGAAGAGGTAAACGGTCTTTTTCCCCCGGAGGCTCTCGACTATACCGGCAATATCCTTTTTCTCCGTTATGATCATGGGGAACTCCCTTTCTTTGCCGCCTCTACGGTATTTTTCAAAAGCATGGCTATGGTCATGGGTCCCACGCCTCCGGGTACAGGAGTTATGTAGGAGGCCCTCTCGGAGGCCGCCTCGAACTCCACGTCGCCGACGAGTTTTCCCTCGTCGGTCCGGTTCATGCCGACGTCTATAACGACGGCCCCCTCCTTTATCCACTCCCCCTTCACAAGCTCGGCGCTGCCTACGGCCGCCACCACTACGTCCGCGGCGCGGACCTTGCCGGGAAGGTCGACGGTCCTCGAGTGGCAGAGCGTTACGGTCGCGTGTCTCTTAAGGAGCATCAGCGCAACGGGCTTT
>JAZGJJ010000105.1 GCA_036482575.1 Thermodesulfobacteriota bacterium | reverse complement strand
CACCGTGGCGAAGGAAAGCCCGACTACCCTCCGTATAATGATGTTTATTACTATCGGGATATACAGGCACCTCGCCCAGGGCCTTGAGAACTTCGGGTATCGGCCCCTCAGGTAGCCGGCGGGTATGCTCGTCGCGACGACAAAGATGAGGAATGCCGCGAGCACCCAGTGGTAGTTGGCGTCCGTAATCTCCAGCATGGCCCCTTACCCGAAGAACACTTCGGCTATCTTGTATATCTCCATATCGACGGTCTTCGTCTTTCCCACCGCCTCCTCGAGTGATACGTCGGTGATGGAGTTGCCCTGGAGCGCGGCCATCCTGCCGAACTTCCCCTCTTCTATGAGTTCCGCCGCCTTAACGCCGAAGCGCGTGGCGAGTATCCTGTCGTAGGCCGTCGGGGTGCCCCCCCTCTGGAGGTGCCCGAGCACCACGTGGCGCGTCTCGAACCCGGTCCTCTTCTCGACCTCTTTTGCCAGGAACTCCCCCACCCCGCCGAGCTTTACGTGCCCGAAGGCGTCGAGCTCCTTGTCCTTCGTTATCATGCTGCCCGACTCCTTCGGGTGGGCCCCTTCGGCGGCGACTATGATGCTAAAGTTCTTGCCGCCTTCCTTCCTCTTCCTTACGACCTCGCATACCTCATCCAGGTCAAAGGGTTTTTCCGGTATGAGTATGATGTCCGCCCCTCCGGCCAGTCCCCCGTAGACCGCGATCCATCCGGTGTGCCTGCCCATTACCTCGACGACCATCGCCCTGTGGTGGGCCTCGGTCGTGGAGTGGAGCCTGTCGAGCGCCCAGGTGACTATGGCGACCGCCGTGTCGAAACCGAAGGTAAAGTCCGTGCCCGAGAGGTCGTTATCGATGGTCTTGGGGACGCCCACGACCTTAACCCCTTCCTTGTGGAGCTTCGCGGCGACCCCGAGGGTATCGTCCCCCCCTATGCATACGATCGCGTCGATCCCGAGCTTCTCTATATTATCGAGGACCTTCCGCTTGTCCCCTTCGGACTTATACGGGTTCGTCCTCGAAGCGCCGAGTATTGTCCCGCCGCGCGGCAGGAGCCCGGATATGGCGTCGGTGTTAAGTGGTACGACCGAAGACTCCACGAGCCCCTTCCAGCCGTCCTTTATCCCCGTAAACTCGTAGCCCAGCGTGGTCCCCTTCTTAACCACGGCCCTTATGACCGCGTTAAGCCCCGGACAGTCTCCACCCCCGGTAAGCACTCCTACTTTCATGGCACGGACCTCCTCTATCGTTAATGCTATAGTTTATAGCGTACTACCGTCCCTTTGCAAGCGGAAGACGCACGGTAAAGACCGTGCCCTTACCCGGCTCGCTCGACACGTCTATCTCGCCGCCGTAGGAGGCGACTATCTCCCTGCATATGCTGAGCCCCAGGCCGAAACTGCCGGCCCCGCCGGTCCTCGCCTTGTCGACCCTGTAAAAACGGTCGAATATATACGGGAGGTCCTCACCGTCGATCCCCACCCCGGTGTCGCTGACCGTAAGCAGGGCCGAGCCGTCTTCACTGGTAAGGGAGAGCGCCACCCGCCCGCCCGACGGGGTATACTTTACGGCGTTGTCGATCAGGTTATAGATGAGCTGGCTCAGCCTGACGCTGTCCCCCATAACGGTCGAGGAGTCGTTCTTCGTAATCTCGAGCTCCACCCCCTTGTCGAGGGCAAGTCTCCTGAAGTGCTCAAAACTCTCGCCGAGGACGTTATCGAGCTTCGCCTCCATCGGCGGAGCGCCGCCGACCTCCACGTCCGCCCGTGCCAGGAGGAGGAGGTTCTTTACTATATGGCTCATCCTGTCTATCTCCTCGAGGTTGGAGACGAGTGTCTGCCTTAGCTCCTCGGTGGAGCCTCCGGACCTGAGTGCCACCTCCACTTCCCCCTTAAGGACCGTCAGCGGCGTCTTCAACTCGTGCGAGGCGTCGGCGGTGAACTGCTTGATCTGATCGAACGACCTCTCGAGCCTCGCTATCATATCGTTCAGGGTCTCGGCTAGCCTGCCTATCTCGTCATGCGGCACCTCTATCTCAAGCCTTTCGTTCAGGTTTTCGACCCCTATCCTGCGGGCCATGGTGGTAATGTCCTCCACCGGCTTCAAGGCCTTCTTGGCCAGGAACCCGCCCACCCAGCTGGCAACAACCACGGACACCACTATGCCGAGGCCGAAGAAGTACAGCATGTAATGGAATATGACCTGCATGCCCTCCATGGACGAGCCGACCTGCACTACGGCCACAATCCCCATATTTTTGAGGACTATCGGTCTGGTTATGGTCCGTATGGGGTATACCCCCGGTATCTTGACGTCCTCGTAGGTGGCCCTCCCGTCACGGGCGCCCTCGTATGCCTCCCGGGATAATGGGAGGGTTATCCCCTCGAGGTTCGAGGACCTGGCCACGACCTTGCCCTCGGGGTCGAACACCTGGATGTGCTTGCCCGCTATCCGGACACCGAAGAACCTGTCGAGGATGATATCGAAGTTCCTCGGCGGCCTCAGTACCCCCGGCGGCTGGATGATGGTATGGCTCAGCATCCCCGCCACCGAGCTTATCTCTCTGTCGGTGCGGTCCAGGAAGACCTTGGAGAGGGCATAAAAAAAGCTCATGCCGAAAGCCAGCAGGCTTACGGTGAGGAGTGTCACGTACCAGAGGGTAAGCCTTTTACGAATGGAAAGCGTCATATCTGCCGGGTCCCTACTCCCCTCCCCCAATTTGCCTCAGTTTTTCGGGGGCCCTTATGAGTATCTCCTTCCTCTTTATATCTATGATCTCTTCTTTCTTAAAGCTCTTCAAGAGCCTTATGGAGGTCTCCTGAGTTATGCCCAGCAGTTCGGCTATCTCAAGGCGAGAGAGCGTAAGGTTGAGCTTTATGCCGCCGTCATGCGCGATCCCGTACTCGCCGGCCAGCGTCGAGAGGAGTTGGGCCAGCTTCTCCCTGGCGCTCATGAGGCCCATGTCGCCTATACGGTCGTAGGCGTGCTTCAACTCCCTGCCGAGCGCGACGACGAGCTTCCCCGATACACCGCTCTCCTTCCGGACTATCCGGAAAAAGGCATCCCTCTCTATGAAACACAGGTCCGTATCGTCCATGGCCACCGCGGTATTGACGTAGCACCTGCCATCATAGAATATCTCCATCCCCAGCATGTCTCCGGGCTGGAGTATCTTTATTATCTGCTGCCTGCCTCTCCTCGACGACCTTAAGAGCTTTACCCTTCCCGTGCAGATTATATGAAGACCCGTGCACTCCTCCCCCTCGGTAAAGACGGCCTCCTTCTTCTTATGGGAGGAGACGGCGACCGCGTCCTTGAAGGGCTGGAGCTGCTTTTCCGAGAGTTCGGAGAAAAGCGCCGTCTCCCTTATACGGCACCTGCAGATCGCGCAGGTGGAAGCCTTATGCGGCATGATCACCCTCAGTTAGCGGACGCAAGGCCGTAGCCCTTTCCGAGTTCGGCGAACGGGAAGTCCGCGCGGTACGGCACTATGGCGAGGCTCACCCCGCCGGC
>JAZGJJ010000104.1 GCA_036482575.1 Thermodesulfobacteriota bacterium | reverse complement strand
AGTATACCCTGATCCCCCTCTCCGAGATATCAAGGACGTCGTGGATATGCTCCCCGTCTATGTGGAGAACGGGCCTTTCCGCGCGGGGGTACTTTAACCTCAGACACTCTCTCTTTTCATCATCTTTTTTTTCTTCAGCCATCCTTTAAACCTCCTGAAGTAAGCTAAGTAGTAATGCACCTACCCTAAGCTATACATCATCTCGGGAGTAATTTCAAGTACTTTTCTTCTACCCCCCCCCAGGGGGGTAGAATTCGCACCCCGGGACCGAAGTGTGACTGTCGGGAAAAAAATCCCAACCCGCATAACCCCCTTCATAGTGTTATTAAATTGCAATAGCCGTGCCAAAAAGTTGTGGGAGGTAACTGGAGGAAAACCTTTTATAAATCAAAGGGGTACACCCGGGGTATCCCTGAAAGATGTAGGGCCTTCGTAAAACAAAAGTATGGATTTTCGAACGTTCATAAAAATTCCCGAATCGCCCCCACCGCCCCCTCCCCCACGCATTTTTGGATGGCAAAAAGGGGTTGTGTGTGCTAAGCTGAATGGATTAATTATCCTTCAAAAAACAGAAAGCACCCCCATGGAGACATTGGAAAAAGAAAGAAAAAAAGGCAAGGAAACCGGTAAGGAAAGCGTCTCCGCCAGCTACGACGCCAAGTCCATAAAGGTCCTCGGCGGGCTCGAGGCCGTAAGGAAACGGCCCGCCATGTACATCGGCTCCACCGGGCCCACGGGGCTCCACCATCTCGTCTACGAGGTAGTGGACAACTCCATCGACGAGGCGCTGGCCGGCCACTGCAAGGAGATCTCTGTCGTAATCCACACCGACAACTCGGTCACCGTCACCGACGACGGCCGCGGCATCCCGGTAGAAAAGCACCCCGTAAAAAAGAAGCCCACCGTCGAGGTTGTCCTGACCGAGCTCCACGCAGGCGGAAAGTTCGAGAGCAAGGCATACAAGGTCTCCGGCGGCCTCCACGGCGTCGGCGTTACCGTGGTGAACTTCCTCTCCGAACGGCTCGAGGTGGAGATAAAGAGGGGCGGCAAGGTCTACCAACAGAAGTACGCGACGGGCAAGTCCACCGGCCCCTTGAATGTCGTCGGCAAGACGAAGAAGTCCGGCACCCGCATAACGTTCATGCCCGACACGAAGATATTCGAGACGACCGACTTCAGCTTCGACACACTGAGCCAGAGGCTCCGGGAGCTCTCGTTCCTGAACGCCGGGGTGAAGATATCCATAGAGGACGAGAGGACGGAGAAGTCCCACGTCTTCCAGTATAAGGGCGGCATAGTAAGCTTTATCGAGCACCTTAACAGGAACAAGACTCCCGTCCATCCTAAGATAATCTACGTCTCCGGCGAGAAGGAAGGGATCCATCTGGAGATGGCGCTCCAGTGGAGCGAGACCTACAACGAGAACGTCTTCTCCTACGCCAACAACATCAGCACCACCGAGGGCGGCACCCACATGGTGGGCTTCAAGTCGGCGCTGACGAGGACCATAAACGCATACGCCTCCGGGAAGAACCTCCTGAAGGACTTTAAAAACCCGCTCCAGGGCGACGACGTCCGGGAGGGGCTTACCGCCGTCATAAGCGTAAAACTCCCCAACCCCCAGTTCGAGGGGCAGACCAAGACAAAGCTCGGCAACTCCGAGGTCGAGGGGCTGGTAAAGTCGCTCGTAAACGACCATCTCGGGACCTTCCTCGAGGAGCACCCGCCGGTTGCCAAAAAAATTATCCAGAAAGCGCTCGACGGGGCCAGGGCCAGGGAGGCGGCAAAGAAGGCCAAGGACCTCATAAGACGCAAGGGCGCGCTCGACTCGGCGGCACTTCCGGGAAAGCTCGCCGACTGCCAGGAGACGAACCCCGCGCTCTGCGAACTCTTCATCGTGGAGGGCGACTCCGCGGGCGGCTCGGCCAAGCAGGGCCGCGACAGGAAGTTCCAGGCAATACTGCCGCTCCGCGGAAAAATACTTAATGTCGAGAAGGCCAGGCCCGACAAGATGCTCTCCAACGAGGAGATACGGACCATGATAACCGCGCTCGGCTGCGGTATAGGCAAAGACGACATCAACCCCGACAAACTACGCTACCACCGGGTCATAATAATGACCGACGCCGACGTGGACGGCTCTCACATAAGGACGCTGCTGCTCACTTTCTTCCACCGCCAGATGCCTTTCCTCTGCGAAAAGGGCTACCTCTACATAGCCCAGCCCCCCCTTTTCAAAGTAAAAAAGGGGGGGAAAAAGGCCGGACGCTACATAAAGGACGAGCCCTCTCTCGAGGACTTCATATTCGAATCGGTACAGGAAGAGATCGAAGTAACGCCCAAGGGGAAGAAGGCGCCGCTCAAGGGCGATGCCCTCATCTCGCTCTTCAAGAAGATGGCGAGGTTCCAGTTCATACTCGACAGGCTCGGCAGGCGCAGCAAGGACCCGGACATAATGGCGGCACTCGCGCTCGAGGATAATTTCACCGCGGAGTCACTAAAGAAAGAGAAGACGCTGAAACGCCTCTTCGACAACCTGAAGACCTACATTAAGGCGTTCCATCCGGAGATAATGCCGGTTGAGTTCAAGACCGGGAAGGACCCCGAACACGAAAGCCTCACCATAAGCTGCTCCACCAGGCGCAGCGGTGCCCCGGTCGAGACCTTAATCGATACGGAACTCCTCGAACTCCCTGAGTTCCAGGAGCTAAAGAATATCGGCAAGAAACTCACCTCACTCGGCGAGCCGCCGTTCCGCATCAAGGGCAACGGCGGCGACATAACGGTTAACACATTCGGAGAACTCATGGAGCGTGTGCTGGAGATAGGCAAAAAAGGCCTTGCCATACAACGCTACAAGGGGCTCGGCGAAATGAACCCCGACCAGCTCTGGGAGACGACGATGGACCCGGAGAAAAGGGTGCTCCTGAAGGTGATGGTCGAAGACGCGGTGGCCGCCGACGATACCTTCACGAGGCTCATGGGAGACCAGGTCGAGCCCCGGCGGAAGTTCCTCGAAAAGCACGCCCTCGAAGTGGTGAACCTCGATATCTAAAGGCCGTTGCCCGTTATCCGTGGTCCGTTGTCCGTAGAAGGATAAATTCTTCATTACTGTCCCCTCCTTTCAAAAAAAAAGGGGAAGGTCAATTATCGTCCATGCCAAAAGAAAAAACTCAAAAAGTAGGACTCTACGTAGACGCGGCCAACATAACCCGTAACGGCGGCTACGGCATGAGGTTCGACGTCCTCCGGGAGTTCGCCTGCCGCGACAGCGGTGAGGCCATAAGGCTCAACTCGTACGTGGCCCACGACGAGGACCGCGCCAGGAAAGACTACGACTACAAGGAGAGGACGCTTAACTTCTACTCCGCGCTCCGGGACTTCGGCTTCAAGGTGATCGAGAAGAAGGTCTCCTGGTACGTGGACGAGGCGGGCAACCGGTTCGGCAAGGCCAACGCGGACCTTGACATGGCCGTTGACGCGCTCCTCCAGTCGGAAAACCTCGACCGCGTGATGCTCGCCACGGGCGACGGGGACTTTATCCAGGTCGTACGCGCCCTACAGAACAAGGGCTGCCGGGTGGAGGCGGTCGCCTTCCAGAACGTCTCCTCGCTCCTGAAGCGCGAAGTCGACCTCTACATGTCGGGCTACCTCGTGCCGAACCTCCTGCCAATAGATG
>JAZGJJ010000103.1 GCA_036482575.1 Thermodesulfobacteriota bacterium | reverse complement strand
GGCCAGGTAGAGGCAGAAGGCCGCGAAGGGGAATAGCACCAGGGTCTTGAACGTGGACGCGACCACGAGCGAGAGGCCGGAAAGGAAGAGATAACCGTTATTCTCGCCTCGGGACCTGGCGAAGGACCAGAGCGCCACCATGGTAAAGCTGTTTATGAAGAGCTCCGTGTTGGGGAGGTTGCCGTGGAGCATTATGGAGTTCGAGGCCAGCGCCCAGAAGGAACAACCGGCAAGTGCGGTCAGGGGTCCGGCTATCTCCTTTAAAAACAGGAAGAGGAAGAGAAGGGAGACGAGCGTGAAGGTTATGCCGAGATAGACAACCGTCTCGGGCTCATAGCCCCATAGGGTTTCCGCAAGCATGTACGTTCCGTATATCCCCGGGGGTTTGTGGTCCCACACGTCCGTGTAGAGGTTGTCCCCGGCGAGTAGGCGGTGGGCGGTGTAGGAATAGGTGGTGAGGTCCCTCTCGAACGGCTCGTCAACGGAGTGGAGCCTCAGGAGGACCGTTATGACGGCAATGGCAAGGAATATCGCTGCGCAGCTACTTTTCCACATAAGCCTTTAAAGGGGTGCCGGCGAGTATGTTACCATAAGAGATGTTCGATTGCCACGGTATCCAGTACCCCGAACGGCAGCCTTGAAGTTGAAATACCGCTTCGGCCTTGCCTTTCGACAGGCTCAGGACAGGCCCTTAGGCGTCCGAGATAACTATTGACAGCCCGCGGTTTTTCATGTAATAGTAAAAACGATAAGTTGATGGTAGGATTTGTGATTTGTACGGCAGGGCCTGTAGGACCTTAAGTTGCACAAAGCCTCGATGACTTATTAAATCTTGGAAAGGAGGTTTTGTGCGATGCTGACAGGCAAAGTAAAATGGTTCAACGAGTCGAAAGGTTTTGGCTTTATTGAGCAGGAGTCGGGTGAAGACGTCTTTGTCCACTTCTCGGCCATACAGAGCGAAGGTTTCAAGACCCTCGCGGAAGGCCAGAGCGTTGAGTTTGAAGTTACTCAGGACGCGAAGGGTACAAAGGCTATAAACGTTATCCCAAAGTGACGTCTATATCTAATCGAAAAGGCCCCCACCTATAGGTGGGGGCCTTTTTTTCGTCCGGCGCCGACGAAGGTCTGTCCTGAGCCGTTCGACTGGCTCACGACAGGCCAGTCCTGAGCAAAGTCGAAGGGCCTGCCGAAGGGCAACCCCGGGGCGATTTCCATGCCCCCCCCCTCCTCCCGTGGCGCTTAAAGTAACTGTTGACAAACACAGGCTTTTTATGTAATGCTGGATACTGATAAGTTTGCGACAGGATTTGTACAGCAGGGCCGTAAGACACCTTGGATTGCGCAAAGCCTCGATGACTTATTAAAATCAAGAAAGGAGGTTTTGTGCTATGTTGACAGGCAAGGTGAAATGGTTCAACGATTCCAAGGGTTTTGGCTTCATTGAGCAGGAGTCCGGCGAAGACGTTTTCGTTCACTTCTCGTCCATCCAGTCCGAGGGTTTTAAGACACTCGCGGAAGGACAGAGTGTAGAGTTCGAGATCACTGAGGACGCCAAGGGCCAGAAGGCCACAAACGTTATACCCAGGTAAAACGTTTAGACGTAAGTAAAAAAGGCCCCCACCGTCAGGTGGGGGCCTTTTTTTTGGTACTTGAGAGACGGTTCTATGCTTGAAGGCGCCAGGAGTATAATAGACATGCTCCACGAGAAGGGCTTTGAGTCCTTTCTGGTCGGCGGGTGCGTGCGCGACCTTCTGATGAAGAGGGTGCAGAGCGACGTGGATATCGCAACCGGCGCGAGGCCCGAGGAGGTGATGGAGATATTCTCCGGAGAGGAGTTCTTCTCCGTACCGACCGGCCTGGCTCACGGCACCGTAACGGTGGTCCTCGGCGGGATCAACTTCGAGGTCACCACCTTCAGGAGGGAGCTCTCCACCGACGGACGGCGCGCCACGGTCGAGTTCGGCACCTCCATGGAGGAAGATCTCGCCCGGCGCGATTTTACGATAAACGCCATAGCCTTCTGCCCGAGGACCGGCCGTTACATAGACCCCTTCGGCGGCAGGGAGGATATAGGGAAGAAGCTCATAAGGGCCGTCGGGGTCCCGCTCGAGCGTTTCAGGGAGGATTACCTGAGGATCTTTCGGGCCCACAGGTTCGAGGCGGCCCTTGAGTTCGCGATAGACGGGCCGACCCGCGAGGCGATTAAGAGCGCGGCCTCGGAGGAGTGGGAGAGGGTGGTCTCGCCCGAGAGGATAAGGGAAGAGATAACCCGGTGCTTCAAGCAGGCCGAGGCCCCTTCCATAATGTTGGAAGGCATGAGGGAGAGCGGTATGCTAGAAAGGCTTTTCCCTGAGCTTATGCGTTGCCCGGGCTTCGAGCAGAACCGGCACCACGAGTACGACCTCTATTGCCATACGCTCCTTACCGTGGACGCCACGCCGCGCACGAGGCCGCTCGTGCGCTGGGCCGCGCTCTTCCACGACCTCGGCAAGGTGGACGCCTGCGAGAACTACGGCCCCGGCGCCACCTTCTACGGCCATGAGAGGATATCCGAAGAGCTGGCCCGCGGGATTATGAGCAGGCTCAGGTTCGGCAACTCCGATAAGGCCCGCGTACTTAATCTTGTCAGGCACCACCTCTTCCACTACACCGACGATATGAAGGGCCCGGCATTGAGGAGGCTCGTCGCCTCGGTAGGCGAGGAGAACGTGGAGGAGCTATGTATACTAAAGCACGCTGATAGGATCGCCAAGAGTTCCGGGCCCGCCCCCGACTACGAAGAGGGCGCCGGGGCTATCTTGAAGAGGCTCGAGAGGATGGCCGCCGAGGAAAAACTTTTCAAGATAAAAGACCTCGCCATAAGCGGAAAGGACGTGATGGAGATAAAGGGAATGGGTCCTTCCCGTGAGGTTGGGGAGATATTGAAGGCGCTCTATGAGACGGTCCTCGAAGACCCGGCGAAGAACACGAAAGAGAAGCTGAAGAAGATGGTGGAGGAGATGGTCCGTGACGGCGCGTGACGCGGTCCGTGACGGACAGCGATTACCCCGCCCTGACTACCTGCCGAAGACCTTTCCGTACTCCCCGTAGCCTTTCTCTTGAAGCATCTCTTTCGGTATGAACCTCAAAGCGGCCGAGTTTATGCAGTAGCGGAGCCCGGTCGGCGCGGGGCCGTCGGGAAAGAGGTGCCCGAGGTGCGAGTCACCCTGCCTGCTCCGGAGCTCTGTCCGGGCCGTAAAGAGGCGGCGGTCCTCCCGCTCGACGATGTTCTCGGGCTCGATCGGCCGGGTGAAGCTCGGCCAGCCGGTGCCCGAGGTGAACTTGTCGAGCGAGCTGAAGAGCGGCTCGCCCGAGACAATGTCCACGTAGATGCCAGCCTTTTTGTTGTCCCAGTACTCGTTCGAGAACGCTCTTTCCGTACCCTCTTTTTGAGTTACGCTGTACTGCAGCGGCGTGAGTGTTTTTCTGAGCGTTTCATCGGCCGGTTTTTTGTACTTTTCACCCATCGGTCCCTCCTCTCCTTCGTCTTTCCATACCTCTTCAAGAAAGGCGTCCCGGCCCGAGCCGTAGCGGTATATCTTGTATCTAACCGGGTTCTTCTTATAGTAGTCCCGGTGGTACTCTTCGGCCGGATAGAAGGTCGACGCCTTCAAGAGGGAGGTGACGATGGGTTCGTTGAAGCGTCCGGACTTTTGGAGTTTTTTTATCGATTCCTCGGCCATACGTTTTTGTTCGTCGTTATGGTAGAAGACGGCGGAACCGTACTGCTCGCCCCTGTCGACGAACTGCCCGTGGGCGTCGGTCGGGTCTATCTGCCGCCAGAAGACCTCG
>JAZGJJ010000102.1 GCA_036482575.1 Thermodesulfobacteriota bacterium | reverse complement strand
GCCGCAGGTGGAGACCACGACCAGCGCGGTAGCGAAGTCGTGGAAGTAGTTATTGAGCATTACGAGTATGTCTGTCATGCCGCCTCCTCCGCCTTCCCGCCGAGAATCTTTTGGGCGTCGAACCCCTTCAGGTGGTCGCGCGCGTATTCGTTAAAGGCCCGCCTGTGCGCCCACTGCAGCATGATAGAGTTAACATGCGCCATGGGGAAGCCCCGGGGGGATATCTTCGCTATGCGCCTCAAAATCCTGGGCCACGTGAAGAGCTCCTTCCTGAGCCACAGGGTGGCCTGCTCCCTTTTCTCCGGGGTCATGGAGGGGTCGTCGTGGCGGAAGACGGCGGTATTACCGTCGAATTCGTCCCAGGACTTGCCTTCCATGAGATAGTCGCCGTACTCTTCGTAAAGCTCCGTCCCGGGGAAAGGAGTGAGCATGACCGGGTGCGCGCTGACGTCCAGCCTGTCACACAGCTCCAGCACGCGCATATACTCGTCGATGCCCTCGGCGCGTCCTCCCACCATGACAAATAGCATGACGTCTATCCCGCTCTCCCTTATCTTCCTGACCGCCTCGACCCTGTCCCTCCCCTGCTTGGCCCCGGCCTTATAGGACTCGAGGCTTCCGGGGTCGTTTGTCTCCCACCCCACCATGACGGTCGTAAGGCCGGACCTCTCGGCCCACTTGAGCATCTCGCCGCCGCTTCGGTGCTGCACGGTTATGAGGTCGGCCTGACCGAACCACCACTTACCCCTCACCTCGGAGGAGAAAGCCTTAAAGAGTTCTATGGAGCGGCTTATGTCTACACCCCATATGTTGTCGTCTATGTTCATCAGCATCCTCTGGGGGCTTGAGGCCACCTCCGAGGTCACCTCTCCGATCGGGCGGTACCTTATCGTATCGCCGAAGAAACGCCTTACCGAGCAGAACGTACAGCGGTAGGGACAGCCCCTGGCCGTGAAGAAAGAATCGAAGCGGTAGCTGCCCTTGAGGAGCCCTCTCCTCCTCCTGGGCAGACCCTCCAGGGACAGACTTTCTCCACGGTAAAAAGGGGCGAGCTTTCCTCCCGCCGCATCGCCGAGCAGTGCCGCCATAACGCTCTCCGCCTCCCCCACGACTATAGCGTCGGCGTGGAGCTTCCCCTCCTCGGGGAGTGCCGTCACGTGCATACCCCCTATGACGACCCTCTTGCCCGCCTCCCGCATGGCGTCGGCGGCCCCGTAGGTCCAGGGGGCCTGCGGGGTCAGGGTGGAAAAGAAGACCACATCGCCGCTGACGCCCCCACGGGGAAGGTCCTCCCTGTTGGCATCTATGAGCTCCACCTCAACTTCCGGGTTGATCCGAAAGATGAGTGAAGCCAGGTACTCCAGCACCGGGGGGGCCATCTGGAGGTTATCGCTCTTCTGCCCCTTCTCTCCGAAGGGGGGGCTGATTATGGTTATCTTCATGCCCTTAAGAGGCCAGCGGAGCGTGCAGCCCCTTCATCATGGCTATTCCGCCGAAGGCTATAAATATGAACACGAAGGCTATTATCGCGACCCAGGCCATCGGGGTCCCCCTCCATCCCATGGTCCCCCTAAGGTGCATGTATACCCCGTACGCGAGCCATGATATCAACGTCCACGTCTCCATGGGGTCCCAGGCCCAGTACCTTCCCCACAGGCCGTATGCCCATATCGCTCCGGCGCCCATTTCTACGGTAAGCCCGACAAAGCCGAAAACGACCACCCTTGCGGTCAGGTCGTCGAGCGCCTCCGGGGGGGGGAGCCTTTCAAGAAACGACAACCCGCCCACCCTTAAAGCCCTGTCCTTCAAGAGGTGCAGCACGGCGACCACCGCGGCAAAAGCGAAGGCGCTGTAGGCGAGCCACGCGAAGGTCACGTGGACCCAGAGCCAGTTACTCTTATACGGAGGAGGGAGCGGCTCTATGGCCGTCTCCTGGCTCATAAGCCCGTAGCCCAGGACCATAATTACAAACAGGGCGACCCCGACCCCCATGGACTTCGCACCGGGGGCCACCCTCCCGCTCACGGTAAAGACCAGCGCGAGGAACCAGCTCGACGCCAGTGCATGTTCGTAGGTCCACAGGACCGGCGGATGGCCCGACGCCGCCCACCTGACGGCTATCGTCAATGTGTGGAGGAAGAAGGCGGCAACGAAGCTCGTCCATCCAAGGGAGGCCTGCCTGTCTTTTTTAAAGACAAGCCCCCCGAGGAAAAAGGAAAAACTCAGGACATAAAAACCGACCCCCCCCCAGAGGAACATACCTTCGAGCAGCCTCATAGCTTAACGTGCCCTGTCTCGACCCCTTTCAATCCGTCTCCAAAGCTCTTCACCTTCCGTCCGCCGGACCTTTCAGAGGGTAAATACCTCACTATGAGTCCGGTCACAATAAACAGCCAGCCCGCGAATATTCCACTGTAGGTCGGGTCGTTCGTAACACTTACGACCACCACCGGCTTGAGCTCCGCGAACTCGAGGGTCATGCCGTCGAACTCCGCCCTCTCGCCCTCTTTCAAGACCCCGCTCCATGCGGCCCCGAACGGGTCCTCCTTTGTTGCGACCTTTATGCCGAAGGCGGGGTTCCTGGGCTGCGGCGAGCGCGTGCCGTACCTGCCGTCCTCCTCGAACACGTCGGGGAAGAACCTCGTGTAGACCGTAAGCCCCGCCGCCTCTACGTTGAAGCTGTCCTCCACGCCCGCCTTATCGGAGAGCTCGACAAACCGGCTGAAGAGCTCGCCACCACCCCCGTCCCTCAGGACGAAGCGCGGGGAAAGCAACCCCCCGATAAGCATTAGCTGGTAGCCGCCTTTCCTGAGCGGGGCGTTTACCTTTATGGTCTCCTCCGTCTGGCTGTAGCCGCCCTCCCCCCATAAGCCTACCCTCAACCCTGCGGCGTACTCCACGGGGAACCTTTCCTCCTCGTACCGGGTCTCCTGCCAGTCGAGCAGGAGCGAGATGCGCGGCGCCTCTCCGCCCGCCGGTGTTGAGTGTATCGCGGTGAACTTCTCGTCATCCAGGCCCACCCTTACCCCCTCGGGGAGGATGGCGGTGGCATGAAACCTCGTAAGGGGGCCGGCGGCGGTCGCGGCGATGACGATAAGAAGCCCCGCGTGGAACACCATCGAGCCCCGGAAAGCCGTACCCCGCCGGCCCCCGGAATTAACGAACCTCCGTCCGGTACAAAGGGCTACGCTCAGGAACACCAACGCGGGCGGGATAAGGAACAATGTCGAGTAAAACCCGGGACGCACGTTCCAGAGGACGAGCAGACCTATGGAGATACATAGCAGGAATACGGCAAACCCTCTGGAGGTCAAAAAGTTCAGCAGAACCATCATCCTGTATTTTACACCATCAGTGCCCGGACCTTCAATCGGAAATCCTCTCATTTAACATATCCCTCGCCCTCCTTACCTCCCCGGCCCCCGCGGAGCGAGGCTCTTCCTCCAGGGCCCTGTCGAAGTGATAGAGGGCCTTATCATACTCTTTCAGGCCGTTCATGTAGGCGAGCCCAAGGTTGAAGTGGGCCGTGGCGGAGCGGGGCTCTATGGCCAGGGCCTTCTCATACTCGTCAACGGCCTCTTCGAAGAACCCCTTCCCGTAGTAGAAGTTAGCGAGGTTCACGCGGGGCTCCAGGAACTCCGGCTCCATAACAAGGGCCCTCTCGTAACTCTCGACGGCCTCTTTTTCCATCCCCCTGCCGTCGTAGGCGAGGCCTATGTTGTTGTAGGCCCGGGCGTAAGCCGGGTCCACCCTGAGCGCTTTCTCGAACTCAGCTATGGCCGCGGCCCACATCCCCCTTTCCAGATACCCTGCCCCGATATTGTTGTAAACCCTTGCGACGAACCTGTCCCTGTCGTAGAGCCCTTTCTCCCTGTGGGAGGCAACGCTTCGGGGGTTGAGAGAGAAGGCCAGCTCGAACTCGTCGGCGGACTTATCGAAAAGGCCGCTGTCGAAGTAGGCGCTTCCGAGCAGTATATGGGGCCGGGGTTTTACAGGAGACTTCCCGGCGGCGTCACCCCAGAGCGTAAGGTTATCGACGTAGGCGAGATTTCGCGTTATTGCCGCCCCGGCATAGACGAGCAGGGTCGCGATAAAAAAAACCGTCGCCGGGACTTCACGTCTCATAATAAAAGGGGACCTCACGGGCAGGGCCTGGCCATTTGCATAAATCCGGTTTCATGAACCCATGTTTATCAAAAACAAAGGCGGATTTCAATCCGCCCTGTCAACGGCTTTACCCTGTAGATCGAAAGCGGTCAATCAATGTCCGACGGCCACCGGGTCTTTCCCTTCCTTCCACGCGCCTTTCTCTTTTTCCACTTCCTCGGACGTTATCTTCGCGGATACGACCTTCAAGGCGCCGTCCACCCTGTCCACCGTATAGGCCACCCCGTACCTGGCCGTTACGACGGGAGAGGCGGTCTCGCCCGTCCTGTAGTCCACCCACCTGTAGTTCCACCGTTCCTCCGTCTCCACGAAGGTCTCCTTGTATAGGTAGACCTCCCTCCATTCCTTCTCGTCCTCATGCCATTCCACATTTATCCCCGACTCGTCCTCCCCGGTGCCGAGGGAGAACTCCTTGAACTTCAGGCCCAGGAGCTCCGCGTCCAGCACTATCCCCGGCCCCTTCAGGTACGACTGGTAGGCGTTGTCCACCTTGCTGAGCGCCTCTCCGTCCGCGACCTTTACCAGCCGGTCGAAGTCGCCCTCTTTATAGGCCGTCACAAGGGCGCTGTTATATCTGCCGACCAGCGACCTTACCTTATCCTCCTCGCTTACGGAGCCCGCACAGGAGACGACCGCGAGGAGCACGGCCGCGATCAATAAATTAATATGTTCTCTCATATATCTCATATTATAACACGGGAGGCACGGGGAAAACAGGGTAGGGCCGGTTGCGGTCCGTTGAAAACCTCACGTTACTCCCGGCCCACGGCAACGAGCGAGTTCCCGTCAGTGTACGTCCCCACCTGTATGTAGACCGTGCCGTCCGAAATTACCGGGCCGGTCATGTGTATCTGCACAAACCCGGCACCGGCCTTCCTTCTATCGTACTCCTCCGGCACCTCGAACCCGACCAGCACCTTCCAGAGGAGCCTGCCCTCCGGGCTCAGGCAGACGAGGTAGCCGTCGCCGGTGCCGGTGTAGATGTTCCCCTCCGAGTCGATCGCCATGGGCGAGGAGAGCGCGCCCCGCTCGAACTTATACACCCACTTGGTGCTCCCGTCCTCGGGCGAGAGCGCGTATATCCAGCCGCCGGCGCCGGTGGGGCCCTTCTCGAGGTCCACGTAGACCGTGCCGTCCGTCCCTATGGTCGCGTTGGTGTTGTAGAGCTTTTTGTCCGGGAACTCCGCCTTCCACTTCCTGCTCCCGTCCGGGTTCAGGGCATGGAGGGCGGGGCCGTCGGCGTCCGGGACATATATGGTCCCGTCGGGGCCGACGGTAAGCACGGACATGTCGGCGGAGTAAGGCGTCCTGTCGTGCCACTTGACCCGGCCGGTCGCCGCGTCGAACGCCATCACACCGCCCCCCATCCTCTTGAAGTAATAGGCGGTCTTCTCGTCCGGGGACAGGGTGGGCCCTGTCGAGTACTCGGGGGACCCCGCCTTCTTCCCAATGACGAACTTGTACGACCACCTCTTTGTGCCGTCCGGGTTCATGGCGTAGAGGAGGTCGGCCGCTCCCGCGTAGACACTACCCTTTGAGTCGACCACGACGTGCGGCGTCCAGAGGTCCGCCGCGTACGGGCTCAACTCCCTCTCCCAGTTAAGCTCTCCGGAGGCGTCTATGGAAAAGAGCAAGCCCCCTTCGGCTTCTTTCCCGGAGCGCCTGGTCGCGAGGGTGTATAGAGCGCCGTCACCGGAGAGTGCCGGCTGCGTGAAGTTGATCCCGGGTACGTCGAAGTTCCACCTCTCCGTGCCGTCGGGGTTCAGGGCGTAGACGGCCTCTCCCCCGTAACCGCGTCCCTTCAGCACGTAGACCGTCCCGTCCGGCCCCACCACGGGTGAGTTGTCGTTCATCAGCGGCACCTTGTCGAACCTCCACTTTATGCTGGGGCTTTCGACCCCGGCCTCTCCGCTCCGGCCCGTGTGCTGGGGGTCGGCGTGGAAGTTGAGCCACTCGGCATTGGCCTGCCCCGTACTTGATACGTGGGCCCGCCATGAGAGCAAAAAAAGTACGGCGGCAATCAACATCCAGTGTCTGACGGTCATATCCGACCTCGCCTCTCTATATAACCCGCTCTATAACCCCCTGTATAACCCATCGATCGAAAACCGTAAATTAGCGGCTCAAAGACGGCTGATACCGGCCCTAAGGGTACGTATACGTGGCGTTGTAGCCCCCGTTGCCGTCGGATCCATCGTTCGAGCAGCCGCCCCACTCGTTATAGCCAGCGTCGGTATTGCCTCCCCTGGTACAATCGACCTGATTCCCCGCATTGGGCCTGTTCCATCCAGACCACGCGCCGCGCAGGGCGATGAGCCTGTTCTGGTCGCCGTCGCCTTCGCTGTCGCAGTCGTGGCCGTGGATGTTGCCGAGCTTGGAGTTTGCGGAGGTCGGGGCCGAGTTCCCGCAGTTGGGGGGCACGCCGCCCCCTCCGCCGCCGTGGCACCTCATGCAGGCTATGCCCCTCGGGAGGTTCCCGCTCTGGTCGCTGTTCACCGTACCCGCATCGGTAGGATCGTCTATCATGGGGTGGGGTACGCGGGCCAAGGTTCTGCGGCCGGTCATCCCCCAGTGGCCGCCGCCGCTGCCGCCCGAGCCCAAGCCGTAGACATCGGCCCTGTGGCAGTTAAGGCAGAACATGGTGTTATCGGTCGCGGACGCCCCCAGGGTCGCATAGCTCACCGTGGTGCTGGTGGTGCAGGTGGCGTTCGAGCAGATAGCATAGCTTATGCTCCCGTCCACCTGCCTCAGGATAAAGGGTCTGGAGGAGCCGTGGGGGCCGCGCGGCGTGGTCTCGCTGTTGTCCTCGTGACAGTCCACGCAGGTCACGAAGGAGTCGTGCCTCCACGGCGGGACGAAGTTCTGGGAGAGGGTATCCACGTAAGTGGCGTCGTTCCTGAGGTCCCACCTCGTCCCGGTCGTTGCCGTACAGGCGGCGCCGTAGGTGGTGCCGCCCCCGGAGCACCAGTTCGGGTTCCTGACGCCGGCCACGTCGGGCTGGTTCAGGCCCTTCGCGTAAAGGGGGTGGTAGCCCAGATTCCCCGTCGCGAACTCGGTGGCCACGTCGGTCATGGGCTCGTTCGCGGGGATATCCGCGTTTGTCCATGCCTTGGGCGAGACCGTGGACGGGGAAGTTATCCCGATCCCGTTAATGCTCCCCTGTGTGGTATTCGCCGCCCAGTAGGAATGGCACTTGAAGCAGAGGTTATAGACGTAGTCAGTGCCGGTCTCCAGGGACGCTATGGTGCTCC
>JAZGJJ010000101.1 GCA_036482575.1 Thermodesulfobacteriota bacterium | reverse complement strand
CTATAACCTTCGGCACCTCCCGGTGGTTGTCCCTGGTTAAGGTAAGCTGCACCTGAAAGTCCATTTCTTTCTCTCTCAGGATGTCTATCCCGCGCATCGTCTGCTCCCATGCGCCGTCGAGCCCCCGGAGCTTGTCGTGATAGACGGGCCCCACGGAATCGAGGCTTACGCCGACGCCCTTAACGCCGCTTTCGAGCATCCTGTCGACCGTCGGCCCGTCGAGCATGGTCGCGTTGGTGCCCATAACCACTGTAAAGCCTTTTTTGGAAGCGTAGCGCACGAGCTCGGGCCAGTCGGGCCGTAGGAGCGGCTCCCCGCCGGTAAGTATCAGCATGGCGTGCGGGTTCGCCGACGCCATCTCGTCTATGAATTTCAGCGCCGTCCCGGTCGTTAAGTCGTTTGCACCTTCCATTTCGGCGGAGTCCAGGTAGCAGTGCGCGCACCGGAGGTTGCACCGTTTGGTTATGTTCCAGGAAATGAGAAAAGGAGTGAAGTCGGTCATGGGGGTGTTGAGAACTCGGGGGCGGGCTACTGGCCCATGTCCTTACGGACCTTCCACATGAGTTCGTCCGTTACCTCGGTAAGGCCCTGCTTCCTCGCGGTCTCCTCGACCATGTTCCTTACTATCCCCCTCGCAAACGAGGGTATCTTGTTCAAGATGGCCGAGGCCTCGTCGGTCCAGGCAAGAGGCGGGGCGTCGGTGGAGGCGGTCTCCGGCGGCGCGAACTCCCTCGACGATATGAGGAGGTGGCAGCCGACTTCCCTGAGACAGTTCTCCGTGTTGCTCCCTATGTCGAGCCCGGGTGCCGTGTGCACCCCGGTCCTGCCCATAACGAGCATCAAGGGTTTTACCTCCTTCACGTATCCTATGAGCTTATCGTAGGGCTTCCCCGATAGGAGTTTTTCGCCTATCTCGAAACCTTCGGCCTTGGCCATGCGGACGGCCGTCGTGAGATGGCCCTGATATATCTTGGCGAGCCCCTTGTCGATTATCTCATCGTGGAGCTTTTCCTGCTCCTCGAACTTGAAGATCTTTCCGGCCTCCTCCGAGAGCACGCCGGCTATGCTCTTGAAGGCGGCGTAGTGGTAGTCCGGGTCGAAGGCGCTAACGGCCTCGACCTCGGCGTCGAATATCTTCGACAGCTCAAGGGCGGTCTTGAGTCCCCCGAACGAAGCCGGGCTTCCGTCTATGGCTACAAGGATTTTGCCTTTCTCCTTTCCTGGAGTCGGCGCGGAGTCTCTGGTGACGAGCACGTCCGACCGGACCCTTCTAACCACCCGCTCGCATACGCTCCCCACCCGGCTCGTTCCCACTTTTCCGAGCCCGAGCGCGCCTAGCACGGCCAGGTCGTAGCCGCCCTCTTCCACCTCTTTTACGATCTCCTCGTAGTTCTTGCCCTCCCTGTTCACCCCGCGGGGCTCTATCCCGGCCTCCGTGGCGCGGGCGTGGAGGACGGCGAGGTAGGAGTCGGAGATTATCTCGAGCCCCTTCGTGATGAGGCTGTCGTGAGTCTCCCGCTGTTTTTTCAGTTCCTCCTCGGCCTGATACTTCTCCGGGAGCCCGCTCTCCATCTGCATGAACCGCTCGTTATGGAGCTTTGCGGCGTAGACGTGGCAGCCGGTGAGTTTGGTCCCGGTCTTTTCGGACGCCTTAGTAAGGATTACGCCGAGCCCTATTCCGGCGTTGGCGTGGTCCGAATTGTCGAGGCATATGAGGATATTCTTGTACATTGAAAAATCTCGCGAATTTATTGGAAAAGATTATTTTACTTGATTTTAGGGCGGTTGACAAGAGTTTATCCACAGGCTATTATTGGGCTATGGCAGGGGGAAAAGTGGAAAAAGGAAAAAAAGGGGGGAAAGGGACAGTCTACGTGAGCCGCTTTGAAGGAGACTGGAAAGAGAGTGTGAACGTCCTGCTCGGGGGTGCGGGGCTGGGCAATGCGCTTAAGGGCTTAGAGCGGGTAATTATAAAACCCAACCTGGTCGAGGCGATAAAGCCTCCGGTTACCACCCCGGTGGGGCTCACGGCCGCGATAGTGGACTACATTAAGGACGCCGCCCCGCATGTGGAACCCGTCGTCGCCGAGGGCACGGGCGCGGCAGACTACGAGACGCCGCACACCTTCCGGGAACTCGGCTACGAGACACTGGCCCGCGAGAAGGGACTCAGGCTCGTCGACCTGAACGTCGAGCCTCTGGTCGAGCTCTCGAACCCCGCGCTCACGCGATGGCCCGTTATCTACCTGCCGAAGATAGTGATGGAGAGTTTTGTCATATCCGTCCCCGTTCTCAAGGCCCACAGCCTTTCGGTGGTTACGCTTTCGATGAAGAACATGATGGGCGCGGCCCCACCCGCGCACTACCAGCAGGGCGGGCACTGGAAGAAGTCCGCCTTCCACACGCAGATGCACGAGTCGGTGCTGGACCTTAACCGTTACTGCCTGCCCGACTTCTCGATTATCGACGCAACGGTGGGGCTGAGGGACTACCACCTCGGAGGTGCGGAGTGCGACCCCCATCCGGGCCTTCTCGTCGCCGGTTCCGACCCGGTTGCCGTCGACGCCTACGGGGCCGGGCTCTTAAAGAAGGACTGGCGCGAGATAGGGCATATAAGGGAGGCCCATAATGAGCTCGGCTCGGCAGGGCCTTTGAAGGTGGTTCCCTGTTGAGGCTGCCCGTCACGGGCCAAACCGCCGATTTGCCCGCCATGAGGCAGGAATTGGGGGTTGCAGATTGCGGAGTGAGGATTTGTTTTTTATTCCGCAATCTTAACTCCGTAATCCGCAATTGAAATTGGCGGGCAACTTGCCGGTTTATTGGCTTTCCGTTCGCCCTGAGCCGTTCGATAAACTCACGACAGGCCCGCCCTGAGTCTACCGAAGGGCGGAGTCGAAGGGTGACGGACAGCATCTTACAATAGGCTCCGCCGCCCGTATTTCTATTGACAAAGCCCCCCCCGGGGGGGGAATAAACGCTGTGGGGTTGTTGAAAAACCGCGAAGTAATGCGATATGTCATGCTGAATTCATTTCAGCATCTAATAAAACCGGCATGTTACGAGACCCTGAAACAAGTTCAGGGTGACAATATGGG
>JAZGJJ010000100.1 GCA_036482575.1 Thermodesulfobacteriota bacterium | reverse complement strand
ATTGCCATTGAAGTCACCCCCTTTTCGGCTGCTTCCGGTTAAAAAAGAGCCGTATCTCCTTTAAGTCTATACCGGAATTCGTCTCTGTCAAGGGGTAGGGGGGGGTGGAGTGGGGGAGAGGAGAGGGTGGACGGTCAGGCGGTGAGCTTCCTTAGCGTCTCCGTATAGACGGTAAGGTCCCCCTCGGAGAAGAGGACGAACCGCACAAGCTTTAGCCCTTTGTTTTCCTTGATGAATTCCATGACGGCCTTAAGGGCGACTTCAGAGGCGTCTTCTATGGGATAGCCGTAGGCACCTGTGCTTATCGACGGGAAGGCGATACTCTTAAGGCCGTTTTCCACGGCGAGCCTCAGGCTTGTTTTGTAGGCCCCGTGTAAAAGTCCGTCCTCATCGTTTGTCCCGCCCCTCCAGACCGGCCCGACGGCGTGTATGACGTGGCGCGTCCGGAGTTTCCCGCCGCCGGTTATGACCGCCCTTCCGGTAGGGCATCCTCCGATCTTCCGGCACTCGGCCATTATCTCCGGCCCGCCGGCGGCGTGTATGGCGCCGTCCACCCCGCCTCCTCCGGCAAGGCGCGAGTTCGCGGCGTTCACGATGGCGTCGGTATCCTCAAGGGTTATGTCGCCGCGTACGAGCGATATAGTCGTCCCGTCGACCTGTAGCTCCATTTGGCACCACCTATCCCTTAGAAGCCGCCGTTCCGGAGGACCACGGCGAGGACTATTATTATAAGGGCCGTCACGAGGTTCGACCGTCCCATAACCTTGGCTATGGTCGAATACGTGCGCGAGTTCCTCGCGCCGGGGCCGAGCCAGAAGTCGTGCAGCAGGCTCGAAATCACTATGATGGTAACGAACGCGAGCTTCGCCATGAGCGCCTTGCCGTAGCCCGTGGAGTAGAGCGCGGGGTCCATGAGTTTCGACGGCGGCACGCCCATGTAGTAGAGGTTTATGGGGCCGGTAACGAGCAGCATCGTTATGGCCACCCAGCCCCAGAACCGGAACCGGCTGCCCACCTCCTGGTATACGGCGGAGCGGGCCTTGGGGTCCTCCATCTTCATGAGGAAGGGTGCGACCACGAGCGTCAGGAAGAGCATCCCCCCGACCCAGAAGAGCGCCGCGACAATATGGAGGAACATAGAAAGCGTCAGCATAGAGGTAAATATGTATCAGGGGGGTTTCCCTCTGTCAATGATAAAAGGATAAAAGCCGCCGGGCGCTTACATCTCAACGCCGTCAATTTCAACGCTACAGTGCGGACATTTGGAGTCTTTAATCAGGTTCTTCCTCACCGTAAAGCCGACCCGTTCGATCAAGAGCTCCTTGCAGAAGTAGCAGTAGGTGGACTCGCCGGGGTCTCCGGGGACGTTGCCGCTGTATACGTACTTGAGTCCCTCGGCGAGCCCTATCTCCCGGGCGCGGTTTATGGTGGAGACCGGGGTGCGCGGCAGGTCGGTCAGCTTGTAGGTCGGGTAGAAAGCACTTATGTGCCAGGGGATGGACGGGTCGGTTTGGTAAAGCCATTTTGCGACTTTCCGGAGCTCGTCGTCGGTGTCGTTCAAGGTCGGGATTATAAGGGTCGTTACCTCGACCCATATGCCCACGGCCTTCATGCGCTCGACGGTTTCGAGCACCGGGGCGAGCCGGGCCCCACATACCTTCTTGTAGAAATCGTCGCTAAAGGATTTTACGTCCACGTTGGCGGCGTCCAGGAGCCCCCGCATTTCACCCAGGCACTCGCTCGTCATGAAGCCGTTGGTGACGAAGTTATTCTTAAGTCCTCTTTCTTTCGCCAGCCGGGCGCAGTCACGGGCGAACTCGAAGAATATCGTCGGCTCGGTGTAGGTGTAGGATATGCCGGCGCTTCCCCCGCTCTCCGCGTCGCTTACGACCTCTTCGGGGGTGGCCGCCATGCCCGTAACTACTTTTCCCCCCTCCCGGGGCATCTGGGATATTTCGTAGTTCTGGCAGTGGAGGCACCGGAAGTTGCACCCCGCGGTGGCGATCGAGTAGGAGGTGGAGCCCGGCTGGAAGTGGAAGAAGGGTTTTTTCTCTATGGGGTCGATGTTCCGCGCTATGAGGAGGCCGTAGTTCAGGCTCCAGAGCTTGCCGCCCCTGTTTTCCCTTACCCCGCAGATACCCCTCTTGCCGTCGTTTATCTTGCAACGGTGGCAGCAGAGGCGGCACTCTACCTTTTTGTTCCCGATTCCCTTCCAGAGTTCGGCCTCCCGCATCTATCTTGTCCACACCACGCGCGCCATCTTCACGTCCGAACCCCACTTGTACTCGACCTTGCCGCTAAAGCTCTTGTGGAGCACCTGCCCGATCCTCTGGGCGAGCTTTTCCGTGGTGGTCGTCACCTCCATCTCTCCCTTCTTTCTCTTTATGTCGATTATCCGGTCGAGCGGGTTGTGGTACATGGCGCGTTCTTCCTTGTTCCTTATGAGGTTCACTATCTCTTCGGCGTGCTCCCTGGCGAACTCCCCGCGTATGGAGACGAAGCCTCCGGCAAAGCCGTCCTTTATCTTCTGGCAGGCCGGGCAGAGGACCTTTACGGAAGGTTTCGCTTCGGTGACCTTATCGGGCAGGCTCCATCTTTTGTTGTGGTATACGGCCCCGCACTTATTGCAGGCCGCCATGTCTTTGGGGGCCTCTTTGAGAAGGTACGGATCCTTTTCCGTGTCTATCGACTTCTTCGTGCTGCTCCTTAGGTGTTTTCCGTTGCCTTTTGTCATGCGTGCCTCCTTATGAAGCGGTTCTTGATCCGCCCCTGCGTTATTCCGTCTCTATATATAAGTATACCAGCCTTTGGTGCGATGGCAAGGGGGGGTAGGTATGGGGGGGGGTCTTACGGGGAGTTCACGGATCATTGGTTTCAGGGGTTTCAGGGGCTTTAGGGATATGCTCACTGATAAAGCCCCTTGAACTTATGTACTTTCCCTTTTCCCTTCTTTTTCTCTCTCTCGAACCGGCCTTTGAGCCTCTCGACGACCGAGGGCAGGGTGCCGTACTCCATCCGCTCCTCGGGCATGCGGTGGGGCTGGAACGGGCCGTGGCCGCGCATGTAGTCGCCGACCCTGCCCGAAAGCCTTCGGGCGCCGTCGAAGCCAGGGTCGTCGAACATGTCGTGCGGGCCCAGGAGGCGGCCGTTGGAGAGCTGGAACCCGGCGGCGATAACCCTCGGGGGGCCGCCGGACCTCGTGGGGTTGGCCTCGTAGAAGGGGACGGGCATAAGCGGGCCGGTATGCGAGCCCCCGAGCCACCCCTCGACAAGGTGGGGGAAGGCGAAGGGCTCCAGCACCTCGCCCACGGATGGGAAGCCGTTCTCGCACCTTACGAGCGCGACCGGATCGTCCCCGCCCCCCCCGCCCGCGTGTCTCTTTATGGGTATACGGGCCGACGCCGCCGAGGCCTGCTCCATGTCCGAGTTCCTGTGTGTCGCCGTTATCGCGTACCTTGAGGTGAAGCCTATGAGCGACAGGAGGTAGTGGAGCTCTTCGGGGCAGGAAAGCATAATGTGGCTGTCATCTCTAACGTCGGTGACCCTGAAGGAAAAACCGCTTATCATGACCGGGTCGTCCACAAGGCCCGAGCTGTTGAACGGGTCGGCGAACACCTTGAAAAACGGGAGGTTCCACGCCCCGGAGGCGGCCTTGTCCGTCATGTATACGATGACCGGCTCGCTCTTCCTCTCCGTGAACTCGATCTCCGCCACCGCCGGCCCCATGCCCGTAAGGCTGCCGTGGAACTCCTCCCCGATGAGGTCCTCTCCGGCGTCGTGGAGCTTCAGCCCCTTAGCGACCCGGCCGCAGGCTACGAGCGTGTTCCACGCAAGCTCGTGAATTTCCCCGCTTTCTTCCCCCTCTCTGTGGGCCAGCAGGATTCCCATGTCGTCCCCGCACCTCAAGAGGTGGAAGTCCGTTAAGGCGCCCTGTTTCTTTGCGCGGCCAAGCCTCTCTCTGGCGGTATCGAAGAGGTCGGGGTGGACGCTCGTGTGTCCCACCATCCCCCCGACGTCCGCCTTGACCATACTTAACGTAAGCATTGAGTCCCCTATCGTGGTGTTTTTCGCGTTTTTTTCGTTATTTCTCCCGTTTTTCCCGGCGGGAAACCCATAGTCTGAAGTATAGCCCGCTTAATGCGGCTGTCAAGGTGTGCGGCAAGGGGCGTGCGTGAAATGGCATTTACCATCAGATTCAGGGATTGTCCTTGACAATTCGTAGGCCCATGTGGTACTAATCCTTCTTTATTTCGCATACCAAGACGACCTGTTAAAGGAACCCGGCTATGATGGATCTCGACCACACACTAATCTTTCAGATAGTGGCTTACTTTGCCCTGCTTTTCGTGCTGAACCGCATCCTCTTCCAGCCCGTTATATCGGTGATCGAGGAGAGGAAGAAGCGGACCGAGGGGGCCTTGAAGGACGCCGAGGACACGGAGAGCAAGGTCGCCGAAGGGGTTCGGGACTACGAGAGGCGCCTTAAGGAGGCGGTGGTCCGGGGGCAGGAGGCGAGGGCGGCGGTGAGGCAGGAGGCGTTAAGTAAGGAAAAGGCCGTTATGGAGGCCGCGAGAGTCGAGGCGAACGCCGAGGTCGGCAAGGTGAGGACCAGGATCGAAAAGGACGGCGCCTCGGCGCTCACGCAGCTCAAGAAAGACGCCAGGGGCATCTCAAAGAGCGTGGCGGAGAAGATAATCGACAGGAAGGTTATAGCGGGCATTGCGCTTGTTTTGGCTTTTCTGCCCTCCCTGGTCCTGGCCGCCAACGGTGGGGGTGGGGGGCACGAAGAAGGCAGCGCGATACCCTGGAAGTTTATTAACTTCTGCGTCCTCCTTGTCGGGCTCTACCTTGTATGGAGGAAGTGGATAAAGGGTTTCCTCGAGCAGAGGACCGAGGATATAAGGACGGCCATAGAAGATGCGGAGCGGGCCAAGGCCGAGGCCGAGGCGAAGCAAAAGGAGTATGAAGAGAAGCTCGGCCTCCTGGATAAAAAGGTGGAAGAGATACATGCCGGATTGAAGCTCGGGGGCGAGGCCGAGAGGGAGAAGATATTGAAGGAGGCCGCGGAGGCCGCCGCTAAGTTGAAGGAGCAGGCGAAGCTCACCGCCGAGCAGGAGGTGAAGAAGGCGAAGTTGTCGCTCCAGAAAGAGCTCGCCCGGCTCTCGGTGGAGATGGCCGGGGAAATACTCTCGAAGGAGATAAACCCCGAAGACCAGAAGAAACTCATGAAAGACTATCTGGAGAGGTTAAAACTTAACTGATGAGTAAAACCGCCGTCGCCAGGAGATACGCCCGGGCCCTTATAGAGGTCGGGACCGAAGGGAAGGCAGACGAGAAGTTCGGCGACGAGCTCAAGGAGCTCGTCGCTGTCTTTAGTGAGAGCCCCGTACTCTACCGTGTACTCCTGAACCCCATGTACAAGCTCGAAGAGAGGGTCGATATGGCCGGTGAGGTTGCCGATCGCATAAAGGTCTCCGGGGAGGTCAAGAGGTTCCTGGCCATACTGGTCGAGGGGCGCAAGGTAAAGCTCATCGAGGAGATATCGAAGGCGTACGCGAGGATGGAGGACGAGCTTACCGGAAGGCTCAGGGTAACGGTCGAGTCGCCTTTCGAGATGGATAAGGCCGCGCGCAGCGCCGTAGCCGAACGGCTCAAGGCGGAGACGAAAAAAGAGGTCATACTCACCTGCGAGAAGAACCCGACCCTCATAGGCGGGCTTGTCGTAAGGGTGGGCAATACTATAATGGACGGGAGTTTGAGGACGCAGCTCGAACGCGTAAAGCAAAAAATGCTGGAAGGAGTGGCTTAAATGATCAAGGCCGGAGAGATAACGGAACTCATCAAGGGACGGATAAAGGGTTTCGAGAAGGAAGTCAACGTCGAGGAGGTCGGCACGGTCATATCCGTGGGCGACGGGATAGCAAGGATATACGGGCTCGAGAAGGCGATGGCCGGAGAGCTCGTCGATTTTCCGGGAGGTATAACCGGGATGGTCCTGAACCTCGAAGAGGATAACGTCGGCGTGGCGATATTCGGCCACGACTTCGAGATAAAGGAAGGCGACACGGTAAAGAGGACCGGGCGGATAGTGGAGGTCCAGGTGGGCGAGGCGCTGCTCGGAAGGGTCGTGGACGCGCTCGGTCAACCCATAGACGATAAAGGCCCGATGGAGACCAGGGAGTCCAGGAGGGTGGAGATAAAGGCCCCCGGCATAGTCTTGAGGCAGCCCGTCTCAGAGCCCTTGCAGACGGGGATCAAGGCCATAGACAGCATGATACCCATCGGCAGGGGGCAGAGGGAGCTTATAATCGGCGACCGCCAGACCGGAAAGACCGCCGTCGCCATCGATACCATCATAAACCAGAAGGGCCTCGATGTCGCGTGCATATACGTGGCCATAGGGCAGAAGCAGTCGACCGTGGCCCAGATAGTCGAGAAGCTCAGGCAGTTCGGCGCCATGGAATATACGATAGTCGTCGCCGCCACCGCCAGCACGTCGGCGCCGCTCCAGTTCATATCCCCCTATACGGGATGCACCATAGGGGAGTACTTCCGCGACAACGGCAAGCACGCGCTCGTGGTATACGACGACCTATCGAAACACGCGGTGGCCTACCGCCAGCTTTCGCTGCTCCTCCGGCGGCCCCCGGGACGTGAGGCCTTCCCCGGAGACGTTTTCTATCTCCACTCTCGCCTGCTTGAGAGGGCAGCTAAGCTGAAAGACGATGTCGGCGGTGGTTCCTTGACCGCCCTTCCGATTATAGAAACGCAGGCCGGAGACGTCTCCGCCTACATACCCACGAACGTCATCTCCATAACCGACGGCCAGATATACCTCGAGACCGACCTCTTCCACTCGGGTATAAGGCCGGCGGTAAACGTCGGCCTCTCGGTCTCCAGGGTCGGAGGGGCCGCGCAGGTCAAGGCCATGAAGCAGGTGGCCGGTACATAGAGGCTCGACCTCGCGCAGTACCGTGAGCTCG
>JAZGJJ010000099.1 GCA_036482575.1 Thermodesulfobacteriota bacterium | reverse complement strand
GGTCGATAGTTTCTAAATCTGAAACCCCGTCACGGGGTGCTGCCGCACGGTTAATGTCATAAGCGCCCCGATACGGCATTGGTAACGAATACCCGCAAGGGTCGCAGTGAAAGGGAAACACCATCATGGTGCTGCCGCACGGTTAATGTGTATGCGGTCTTCTGTAGCGTTGGCACCCTGTATTGCGGTCGATAGTTTCTAAATCTGAAACCCCGTCACGGGGTGCTGCCGCACGGTTAATGTCATAAGCGCCCCGATACGGCATTGGTAACGAATACCCGCAAGGGTCGCCGTGAAAGGGAAACACCATCATGGTGCGAAGTTATGACGCTACATATAAAAAACCGGGGCCTTCCGACGAACGGACAAAGACCCCGGCCTTTACGGAAACGGCTCTTTAACCCTTTACTTGACGTCGAAGTGCGCGCGCCTGTTCTTCTGCCAGCAGTCCTCGTTACTCTCGCTGCAGAAGGGCTTTTCCTCGCCGTAGCTTATGGTGGTTACGCGGGAGGCGCTTACTCCGAGGTTTACGAGATAGTCCTTTGCCGCCTTGGCCCTTCTCTCGCCGAGGGCTATGTTGTACTCCGTGGAGCCGCGCTCGTCGCAGTGCCCCTCGATGGTCACCCTCGTGCCGGTCTTATTGAGTATCTCCGCGTTCTTCTCCAGTACCGACCTGGCGTCGGCCCTTACGGCGTAGCGGTCGTAGTCGAAGTAGAGGTCCTCGATGGTGTTCCTGGCCTCGGCCACATCCTCCGCGCTCGCCTGGCCTCCGTAGGGTCCGCCACCGCCCGAGACATCATACTCTTCCACTTGATCCATCTTGATATCGGCCGCGCTCCCGCCCTCGGCCCCAGCCCCGCTCTCTACCTTCTTCGGGCCACACCCCGCAAAACCGACGACTACCAGTACGCACGCGAACAGTATAAAGCCTTTTTTCATGATGACCACCCCTTTGATAAGGTTATTTTGCCGTCTTATATCGCCACTCCAACATGATATTAATACTCTCCCCCTCCCCCCCCCCCTGCACGCTCCGCACCGGAGACGGACATACCGGGCTCACCGCCGGGGCCGGAGAGATAAAAATATTCATCTAAAAGTATCAGAAGGGCAGCCGTAATGTCAAGGGTTTTAGGGTATTTCGATTTCAGGACGACCGGCCAGGACGGAAGGTCCGGCCGGAACGGCCCGAAAAGCCTGAAAAATAAGGATGGCGTTGTAGATGCTCACTAATCAGGTAACGCTTTTTGCCTGTAATCTCCCCAGTATCAAGTACGGGGCAGGCCCAGTATCAAGCCTGTCGTGAGTTCATCGAACGGTACGGGGCAGGATTAGTGAGCTAGCACACCTGCTACCTGTCTATCTCTTCGAGTATGTCGATTACCGCGCTGTTCCACCCTGCGGGCCCCACGCCGTCCGCCCTTAAAAGGCCCGGTATCTCGCGGGGCGGCTCTTCGTGGGTGCCGTCCTCCCGCCTTACGAGCACGGGCCTTTCCACCTCCCGGAGCATCTCCATGTCGTTCCAGCCGTCCCCGAGCCCTATCGCGACGACCTTACCATAAAGGCCGGTGTAATGCCTTTTTAAAATCCTCACGGCACGGCCCTTGTCGTGCGGGCCGAGCATGTGGAGGAGCCTCCCGCGCGTCCACCTAAAGCCCCTCCTCTCTATCTCATCGAGTACGCCCCGGAGCCGCTCCCCGTCCCCCCCGTCCCCTCCGTCCCCTTTGAAAAGAAACGGCTCGTCGAACTCGCGCTCGAGCGCGAATGCCGCGTCTTCCGGGGCGAGCCCCGTAACCTCCGAGACCTCACCGGCGGTCATATCGCCAAAGCCCCTGATATCGACCCCCAACCCCACTCGTATCTCTTCAAAAGCCTTCCTTACCTCCCCGTAGGGCGTGCCGAGCACGATAACGGTATAGCCGCCGGTCTCGCTCCCCTCGACCGGAAAGGGGAAGCAACCCTGCGGGATATAGACACCGCCGCCGTTCTCCGAGATAAAGGGACCGCCTGTTCCAAGCCTCGCCCTTACGGCCTCTATCTCGGCCCTGGTCTTGCTCGAAGCGATTACAAGGGGGATGCCCCTCTCCTTTATGCGTTCGAGCGCGGGGAGGGCCTCGGCAAAGGAGTAGTCGGTCGCCTTAAGGAGAGTGCCGTCGAGGTCGGTGAATATGACGGGCTTCATCGGTCGGCACTCATCAGGCGGGATTAATCAGGCTACGCTGAGGACGTAGAAGATATATATGGTCAGGCCCCAGAGGAAGAACAGGGTGAGCGAGTCCCAGCCGACCCTTCCGAAGCTCTTCCGGTCGGACGGGTAGGTAAGCCCCACCACCACCACCGCGGTCATTATGACGGCCATAATCCCGGTGACCACGTGGTTCGTGGATATGTGGGAGAAGAGCGGCCCCGCAGTATAGAACATATCGTCCACCGCAAGGACCAGGACGTTGAACATGTTGCTGCCGAGCATGTTGGCTATGGCCATATCCTGAGCGCCTATCCTTACCGCCGTTATGGAGACCACCACCTCCGGCAGCGAGGTCGTCATCGCCACGAACACCGTACCCACGAACGAGTTCCCGAGCCCGGTCATCTCGGCGATGCCCTCGGCCACGAACGGGAGCCATGTGGCCGCGAAGACGATGACCAGCGCGTTAACCACATACATGGTCCATGCCTTCTTGAGCGTGATGTCGGCGTAGTGGCCGGCCTCCACGACCTCCTCGACGAACTCCTTTATGGCCGTCTTCTCGTAGACGTACACGGCCCTCACGCCTATCAGGTAGACGACTATTATAACGGGCGTGTAGAGCCCTACGTGGGCGAGGCCCGGGAAACTGCCCCCGACCATTATGGAGACGAGGACGACACCCATAAGGGCCACACCGAAGCCGGCCGAGAGGAGATGCCCCTTGTCCGCCTTGAAGAATATGGGCTTGTGGCCGTTCATTACGTCCAGGATGGCGAGTATGGCGAGGTTGTAGATGCATGAGCCCATGATGTCCCCGAGCGCTATGTCCGGGGCCCCTACTATGGCCACGCTGCTCACGCCCGTTATAAGCTCCGGGAGCGAGGTGATGCTCGCCATGAGCACGAGCCCTATCCAGGCCCTGCCGAGCCCGGTCTTCTCCGCGATGACGTCGCCGTACTTCGAGAGCTGCGAGCCGCTCGCGACTATCAGAGCGGAGCAGAATATAAACTGCAACCAGAGAATAGGCCTTGCCTCCTTTTCCGCCGAAAAGTCCGCCCTTCCGGGCGCAGAACCTATCTAATATCTCATAAGAAAAGACAGAAGTCAAAAACATACCGGGTGCTGCACGGCTAATGTCACACGCGGCCCTATTACAACCTTGCTACCGAATACCCGCAACGGTCGCCGTGAAATTGAAACACCATCATGGTGTGCCCCCGTTTTAATTGACATATCGCTTTTATAAAACTAAAATAGATACGATGCGAGGCGTGGCGAGACATACGGCGTTGGTCCTATCCCTTTCCCTCGCCCTTTCGGCGTGGTCGCCGGGCGCCGCCCTCTCCGACGAAACGGGGGACGGAGAGAAACGCGCGGTAAAGGTCATCGTGATAGACCCGGGGCACGGGGGCGAGGACTCGGGGGCCACGGGGGCCACGGGTGTAAAGGAGAAGGACGTAACGCTCGGGGTGGCAAAGGCGCTCAAGAAGGCGCTTACCGAAAAGCTCGACATCAAGGTGCTCCTCACAAGGGACGACGACAGATACGTAGATCTGGAGGAGAGGGCCGACATTGCCAACGAGGCCGGGGCCGACCTTTTCATAAGCATCCACGCCAACGCGGCGTACCGGCGGGGGGCCAATGGGGTCGAGACCTACTTCCTCAGCTTCGAGGCCTCCGACGACGACGCGAGGAAGACCGCCGCGTTCGAGAACAAAGTCGTAAGGCTCGACGGCAAGGCCGAGGACGCGCCGGAGGACGACCTCAAGTCGATCCTGTGGGACCTTGTACAGACAAAGGCGCACCACCAGAGCTCGGAACTGGCCGAGTTCATCCACGTCTCGCTCCAGAAGACGATGGGCGGAGAGGACAGGGGCGTCAAGCAGGCCCCGTTCCGGGTGCTCGTCGGCGCTACCATGCCGGCGGTGCTCGTGGAGGTGGGCTTCATATCGAACCCCAGGGAGGAGAGGAACCTCTCCGGGAAAAAGGGACGCAACAGGATCGCCTCGGCCATCTCCAAGGGGGTGGCGGAGTTCGAAGAAGCACTGCGCGGCAGTGCGGGCTACGTAAAGCTGGGTGAGGCGAGATGAAAAGATCGGACGGAAGAAAGGTCGACGAGCTGAGACCCGTCACTATAGAGAGGAACTACCTGAAGTTCTCCGACGGCTCGGCCATGGTCGGGATGGGCAACACTAAGCTTATCTGCACGGCCACTGCCGAGCAGAGCGTACCGCCGTTCCTGAGGGGGACGGGCCGGGGCTGGGTCACGGCCGAGTACTCGATGCTCCCGGGCTGCTCCCCGAGGAGGATACCCAGGGAGAAGAGCCGCACCGGGGGGAGGACCCACGAGATACAGCGCCTTATAGGGAGGAGCCTCCGCGCCGTGACGGACCTCGACAAGCTCGGCGAGAGGACCATATACATAGACTGCGACGTCATCCAGGCCGACGGCGGCACGAGGACCGCGGCGATTACCGGCGCCTTCGTAGCGCTCGGCGACACGCTTAAAGGGCTTGTCGCCTCCGGCGCCATAGAGTCCGTCCCCGTATTCGACTCCGTGGCCGCGGTAAGCGTTGGTATCGTGGACGGCGAGTGCCTCCTCGACCTCGCCTACGACGAGGACTCGACGGCCGAGGTAGACATGAACGTCGTTATGACCGGCAACGGCAAGTTCATCGAGGTACAGGGCACCGCCGAGACGGCCCCCTTCACAAAAGAAGACATGGACCGGCTCCTCTCGCTCGCCTCCGCGGGCATAGGGGAGCTTACCGCCTTTCAACGCAAGGTAATGGAACTCGCCGACTGACCCCCCTCCCCTTCCCCGGACCATGAAAATCGTGCTTGCAAGCACCAATAAGGGCAAGATAGAGGAGATACGCGGACTCCTTCAAGGGCTCCCCGTGGAGGTACTCACGCTCGATGAGTTCCCGGAGATAGAGCTCCCGCCCGAGACGGGTTCGAGCTTTAAAGATAACGCGCTCGTGAAGGCCCGCTTCGTGGCGGAGAAGACCGGGTGCACGGCGCTGGCCGACGACTCGGGGCTTCAAGTGGAAGCCCTCGGCGGCAGGCCGGGGGTAAGGTCCGCGAGGTACGCCGGAGAGGGGGCCACCGACAGGGAGAATAACGCAAAGCTCCTCGTAGCGTTGAAGGACGTTCCCCCGGGGAAGAGAGGGGCCCGCTTCGTCTGCGCCGTCGCCCTGGTAGAGCCGTCGGGCGCGGAAGAGACGTTCGAAGGGCAGTTCGAAGGAGAGATAGGCTTTGAGCCGCGGGGAGAAGATGGGTTCGGCTACGACCCTATCTTCATGCTGTCGGAGAGGGGAAGGACTGTGGCCGAGCTTCCTCCGGGCGAGAAGAACCGCATAAGCCACAGGGCGGAGGCGCTCGCAAAACTCCGGGAACGGCTCCGCCGAACAGGATAAAGGGCTTGAAAAAAAGGGTATAACGTGTTTTTATTATAGTTTGACGGGGCGTGGCGCAGCCTGGTAGCGCACCTGCTTTGGGAGCAGGGGGTCGGAGGTTCAAATCCTCTCGCCCCGACCAGTAAAATCAAGGAGTTACGGTGTTTCACCTCTGACTATTTTTTTGTAGGTTCTGACTACATCTGACTACACTGCAATCATTCGCTGGGAGGTAACCCACTAAAAATAAAGAGGATTCCAGAACTCACTCTTACTTTTTTAGCAGGGGGTCGGAGGCCAAAGCCTCTAACAAATCAAGGGGTTACGGCATCCGCCGCAACCCTTTTTTCTTTGAAGTCTGGCTACACCTAACTAACCATAACATTGGCGCACCTGCTTCTTTAGCAGGTGGCCGAAAATGCAAACCTTTAGGCCCGACCAAGAAGACAAAATAGCCGCGAAAGTGCTTTTTTTTAATCTATGAGAAACCGCTCAAGGCGCATTCTTATTCCCTCCAGTGGTCCGGGTATATCTTTACCACAGCCCAGATCCTCGTCGCGATAGGCCATTTGCCAGATTCTGGCCTTGGTGAGTTGATCGCAGGATAGCCCCATTACCTCCCTGAGGTCCGTAGTGGAGAGGTCCGCCCCGGAGAGCTTCGCAAAGAAGAATTTCGCCCCGGTGAGGGTCGCCCCTTCGAGGTGCGCCCCGGTGAGGTCCGTAGTGAAGAGGGTCGCCCCGGTGAGGTCCGCCCTGGAGAGGTCCGCCCCGGTGAGGTTCGCCCCGGTGAGGTCCGCCCCGGTGAGGTTCGCAGCGAGGAGGTGCGCCTCGGAGAGGGTCGCCCCGAAGAGGTGCGCCCCGGTGAGGTCCGTAGTGAAGAGGTCCGCCCCGGTGAGGTCCGCCCCGGTGAGGTACGCCCCGGTGAGGTCCGCCCAGGAGAACTCCGCCCCGGTGAGGTCCGCCCCGGTGAGGTCCGCCCCGGAGAGCTTCGTCCCGGTGAGGTTCGCCTTGGGGAGGTTCGCCCCGGTGAGGTCCGTCCCGGAGAGGTCCGCCTTCTGTAAGTTGTAAGGCCGCCCTTCATAAGCAAAAGCAACAACAAAGATTTGAAAAAGCATAAGGGCAACCATGGCGATCGGCCACATGGTCCCCGCGAACCATCTTATGTGCTCGGTCCCCTGGAGTGTGCTTTTCACATAGTGATAGAAGAAGATCCCGGAATACACTGCCAGGTTCAACAGCGCCACGTGGCATAAAGTGCCGAGCCAATCCTGCCGCACAATGTATCTCCCCCAAAAGAAGATAAGCGTCAGTGGCGTGAACCACCAGGCGAGAATGACGGAGATCACGTTTTGCGTCCGGGACATCAATGGGCGTTCTTTTTTCATCAACTCGATGTGGGAGTACATAAGACCGTTTAAGAGCCAGGGGTATGCCCTACGGTCAAGGGGGCGGCCGTCGCGGAAGAAGGCTGGGAGCCCCGCAAGCCCTTGACAGAGGCGCAGGAAGTAGATGTGGAAGTAGATGTAAAAACCGACAAGGAATGCCGGGGCCGCCCAGTAGAAGTAGACCACTGGCACCTTGGCCATGATTATGGGGAGCGGCGACGAGGCGGAGTTTGTCAGGAGGTCGGCGTCCGTGGTCGTTCCGATTGCGATAATGCTGTAGACGCATCCCACCAGCATGGCTAGGAATATCTTTCTCGCGTTCTTGGACGCCTCGATGACGTTTTCCAGCCCATCCTCCTCGGAGGATGCAATATGCGGCGGCAGATTTTTTGCTCCGGCAATCCTTGCCCCGCCGAACTGCTCGGCTTTAAGGTTTTTTACTCCTTTCAGGTCCGCCTCGGAAAGGTCCGCCCCGTAGAACACCGTCCCCTGAAGGTCCGCCTCGGTGAACTTGGCCCCGTGGAGATCGGCATTCCTGAAGTTCGCATCTCGTAGGTCCGCATTGTTGAGTCTCGCCTCGGCGAGGTCCGCACGGGTAAGGTTCGCCCCGATGAGGTGCGCCCATCCGAGCCGAGCCTCGGTGAGGTACGCCTCGGTAAAGTTCGCCTTGTTAAAGTTCGCAATGGTGAGGTTCGCCCCCCCGGTAAGGATCGCCCCGGAGAGGTCCGCCTTGAAGAGATTCGCCCCGGAGAGGTCCGCACCGGAGAGCTCCGCCTCGGAGAGGTCCGCCCTGGCTCCCTCTTTCCCGCGCGAGTCCACCCACTTCTCATGGGCGACGAGGATCTCCTTTAGTTCGTCCTCCGGTATCTTGCGATATCTACTCATTCCGGCCACCTTTACAGACCACTTTACCAGAGGAAACGCGCCGTTGTCTATCTTTTACATGTAAGGGATGCCCAATTTTACGTGGCGTCGAGCTCCCCGGTGATGATGACCTCGGCACCGACCTCCGGTGGGTGGAGGCCCTGCATATTCGGCGAGAGGATATTGACTGGAGCTACGATATAGTGTATCTTAGTATAACGAAGGGCGGCGAGAAAGACACCTGTGTACTGCCCAATTAATAGGCATGCTGACTACATAAGTCAGCTGACGCAGCCGGAAAAGCGCGGAACTAAACGATAATACAGGCGTCACATATTTTTTGGGAGCAGGGGGTCGGAGGTTCAAATCCTCTCGCCCCGACCACCACCTGCGGTGGAGCGGTTACGGGCATCACATAGCCATCGCGAACGCACAGACAGCACAGGGTCGCATATATCGTTAACCGTGCGGCAGCACCCTGCGGTGGGGCAGTTTTTGAAGTTAACAGGCACGTATTTATTTCAACATGAGCGCCAGTAGCTCAGGTGGATAGAGCAACTGCCTTCTAAGCAGTGGGTCGGGGGTTCGAGTCCTCCCTGGCGCGCCAGAATAAACCGTATCCCGTGACCGTTATCCGTGACCGGACACGGAAGACGGACACGAATAACGATCTTTACATGGTGGGCGTAGCTCAGTTGGTTAGAGCACTGGTCTGTGGCACCAGGGGCCGGGGGTTCGAATCCCCTCGTCCACCCCATATTTTACGGGCTCCGGATAAGCCCCCTGAACAACGCATCGGGGGTTCGTCCGGAATGTCCGTTGAGCCGAAAGGCGAGACGGACAATATGAACGGAACACTTCCTCACTGGAGCGTACGGAGCCAAAGGCGAAGTACGCTTATCCCCTCGTCCACCCCAGGTTTTACGGTCTTAGGATAAACCTCGAAATCAAGCGATTTCCCCCCTTGCCCGGAAAGTCCAAATACCCCTGAAAAAGAACCCTTTAAAACCCAGGTCTTGACAGGGCGGGGCTGATAGGAGTAGATTTAAACGGTTCTAATCGCTGAGAACAGTAACCCGTATAAGGAGATATTAATATGCACGAAAGTTCTATCCTACGAATGAAATGGTTTGCGGACCATTACGCCTCACAAATACCCAAGGGTGAAGTAAAGGTGCTTGATGTTGGCAGCCATGATGTAAATGGTTCGTATAAGCATCTCTTTGCCGGGAAGAAGTATCAATACACAGGGTTGGACATGGAGAATGGCCCCAACGTAGATATTGTTTTAGAAAATCCATACGATTGGGACACAATTATGACAGACAGTTTTGATGTGGTGATCTCGGGACAAGCATTTGAGCATATCGAATTTTTTTGGATTACCATGACAGAGATGACGAGAGTCCTGAAAAAAGACGGGCTGTTATGCTTAATTGCACCAAATGGCTTTGATGAACACCGGTATCCGGTAGATTGTTATCGCTTTTTTACCGATGGAATGGTGGCTTTAGCCAGATATGTCAGTTTGGAAACACTGCATGCACATACTAATTGTGCGCCGAGTGAACATGATGCTAACTGGTATAGTGAAACAAATGCCGACTCGATTTTGATAGCGAAGAAACCTTATGATGGACAGCCGCGGCATCCGGTTCTAAAAGCCTATAAGTGTATCCCGAAAAATCAAGAAGTACTTAGAGATGGTCTGGTGCCATATGCCGGGAAAAAGTGAAAAGGCATTAAACGACCGTAGCATAAGGTAAGGCACCGACTATTTCAGATTGAAAATATAGTCTAAGTATAAACCCAGGAATCCGGGCGCCGTCAGCAGCTGGACGGCCCTTCGCCGCTATACTGGATATCTATGGCGGGGTTGTTTGAGATGATCGTCGGCATATCAATGCAGTAGGCGCCATCGCCGAGCGGGTTATTGAGGAGTTCGAGGTGCGTCAGGCCGGTAAGGCCGGTGAGCGCGGAAACGTCGCTTAGTTGGTTCGAGTTCAGCTTCAGCTTGGTCAGGGACGCAAGCCCGGCGAGAACGGAGACGTCGTTCAGTTGGTTGGCGGTCAGGTCCAGCCAGACAAGCCTTGTAAGCCCCGAGAGCACGGAGATGTCGCTTCTCTGGTTCGAGCCGAGGTTCAGCACGGTCAGGCTCGTAAGTCCCTCGAGGGCGGAGATGTCGTTTATCTGATTGGAGCCGAGGTTCAGCCGGTCCAGCTTCGTAAGTCCCGCCAGCGCGGAGATGTCGCCTATCCGGTTACTCGTCAGGAAGAGCCAGACGATCTCCGTAAGCCCCTCCAGCGCGGAGATATCCTCTATCAGGTTCTCCATCAGAAAGAGCCGCTCCATCTTTGCAAGCCCCGCGAGAGGGGAGATGTCGACTATCCGGTTGCGGCTCAGGTTCAGCCTGGTCAGATTTTCGGCACGTTCGAGACCGGTAAGGTCGGCTATCCCGGTGGCGGCGGCGGCAAGGGAGGTAAGTCGCAGCATGTCGGCGGGGGTAGGGTCAATAGTGCCCAGGGTCTTCTCTATGGCGGCCTTGAGCTTCGGGTCGGGGATATACACCTCCTCCGCCCCCCCAGCCCCCTCCGCATCTATATCGTCATCCTCCGGGGCCGCATAAGGGCCCGCAAGGGGGAAAAGGACCAGCGTCATGGCAAGCAGTATCGCGTACAGGCGGTGCCTTTTCATTAGCACCCCTCCTTTCGCCGCACGCTCGTCTAACGGCAGGCGGACGACGGGCGGGCACAACACTATTATTACGTCTCAAGGGAAGGTACCGGAAAAGGTTTCAACGGAAAAGTCGGTTATCCGAACTCGGAAGCCGCGCGGCTAGAGGTTTAAAGAGCGATCAAAGAAAGATAACCGCGGCCTCCCCTCATCCCCTTCCCTCTTGCGCTCAACACAAAAAATCTAAACCGCGCACCCCCCACCACC
>JAZGJJ010000098.1 GCA_036482575.1 Thermodesulfobacteriota bacterium | reverse complement strand
GCATGCCCTCGAAGACGTGCGAGGCCGGGACGAACCACGCTATCGTCTGGAGCACGGGAGGGAGGATCTCCACCGGGTAGAAGACGCACGAGACCGGCTGGAAGAGAAAGGCTATGCCCCAGGCCAGCACCTCGGCCTCCTGCCCGTACCGGAGTATTACGGCCGTTGTTATTATCCCTATCGACCATCCCATTATTATGAGGTTGCAGACGAGCGGTATGAGCGGGAAGCCCAGGACGAAGATGTTGAACGAGTAGAGCATGAGCGCGAGCGTTACGAGCACTGTGGAGGCCAGGGCGAGCTTTATGGAGCTTATCACCAGTAGCGAGCACACGTACTCCACGGGCGTAAACGGGCTTACGAAGACGTTCAGGAGGTTCCTCGACCACATGTCTTCCAGGAACGAGATCGAAAGCCCCTGCTGGCACCTGAAGAGTATATCCCAGAGTATGAGCGCCCCGACGAAGAAGGCTACGAAGTCCGGGAGCAGTCCTTTCCCCCCGTAGCGCGCCAGGTAGAGGCTTATGAACCCCCAGACGAGGAGGTCCAGGAGCGGCCAGTAGAATATCTCCATAAGCCGAGGCAGGCTTCGCTTATACAGATATAGGTGGCGCGTGGTGTAGGCGAGTATCCTTCTTATATTCATAGTTCCTTTCTGGCGATCTTCAGGAAGACCTCTTCGAGGTCCGCGCCCCGGAACTTCTCTACCACCTCGTCCACCCGGCCCGTTGCCAGGATGCGCCCCCTGTCGAGGAATATTATCCGGTCGCACATCTCCTCCATCTCCCGCATGTTGTGCGAGGTATAGAGGATGGAGAGGGAGCGTTCCAGGTTTATGCGTTTAAGGAGTTTCCGTGTCTTATCGGCCATGTCCGGGTCGAGGCTCGCGGTGGGCTCGTCCAGGAAGAGTACCTCGGGGTCGTTAAGGAGAGCCTTGACCAGACATACCCTGGTTATCTGCCCCGAGGAGAGCCTTCTCGTGGGCTCGTCGGCTATCTCCGCTATCTCGAAGGTCTCCAGAAGCCCGCGAATTTTTTTCTCTCGCTCTTTTATCTCGTAGAGTTTCGCGAAGACGGTCAGGTTCTCGCGGACGGTCAGCGAGTAGGGGAGCGAGACGTAGGACGAGGAGAAGTTCACGCGCGAGAGTATCTCGCCGGTGTGGCGCCGGAGGTCGAGCCCGAAAATTTTTATCTCGCCGCCTGTGGGGGTGGTCAGCCCAAGGAGCATCTGCAGGGTCGTCGTCTTCCCCGCTCCGTTGGGGCCGACCAGTCCCACGATCTCGCCCCTAGCCACCTCGAAAGAGATGTCGTCCACCGCCCTGAAGCCGTTAAAGAGCTTCGTAAGTCCTTTTACCTCTACGAGTTTTTCGCTTCCGGCCATTATCTCTATCTCTCCTCCGATATCAAGATTCTAATCTATTTAGGGAAAAAGACAAGCATATAAAGGGATTTTCATACGGTGCGTCGCGGCGTCCGCCGCCGGGGGTAGCGTAAGGTATTGTGTGTAAATAAGCCTTTTTCATACCCGGTGCCGGTAACGGCCGTTCAGAAAGTGAAGCACCATCATGGTGCCGGGTAGTAGCGGGCCGGAGGGGAGTAAAGGGTCGACTTGGCGAAGTTTGACTTTGAGCCGCAGTTATGTTAAGCTAATCTCGGTGACATACTTGTTTACCTCCCAAGCCTATGCCGAAACCTTATAGATGCGACTTTAAATCAGGCGACCTTGCCGTCTATCCGGCCCACGGGGTCGGAGTTATAGAGGGTGTGGAGTTGCGGCAGGTCTCCGGTGCCGATCAGGCCTTTTACGTCCTGAAGGTGCTCGGGAGCGAGGCTACCATAATGGTGCCCGTGTCCAACGCCTCGTCGGTGGGCCTCCGGAAGGTCATGAAGAAGGGCATGGTTCCCAAGGTCTACGAGATATTGAAGGACCGCAACGAACTCGCCTTCGACAAGCAGACCTGGAACAGAAGGTACCGGGAGTACGTCGAAAAGATAAAGACCGGCTGCGTGATGGAGGTGGCGAAAGTCCTGAGGGACCTGTACCTCCTGAAGGTGGATAAGGATCTCTCGTTCGGCGAGAGGAGGATGTTCGACACGGCCAAAAATCTTCTGGTCAAGGAGCTTTCAGCGGCAAGGAGGATGAAGGAAGAAAAGGTCGAAGAAGAAATTAACATTATGATGAGGAAGTAAGGTGCGGTCGGACACTCCATCGCATGGGCTTTTTTCAATGAGGGCCCTGCTTGTTGTGTTCGCAGCTTTCAGCGGGTACGTAATACTGCGCCTTATACTGAACCAGATAGGCGGTGACGAGAGGATTGCTTACGCGGGAATCGCAAGCGGTCTGATAATAGCGTTTGCCGCCATTGTTTTTGAGGAGAGGGTAAAGAAAACACCGCTCAGGGTCGTTGCCGGCGGCGCCATCGGTCTTATAATCGGTCTTATAGTCGCCAACCTGCTTACCTATCCGCTCGTCCTTCACTTTTTCAATAACGCCTATATCGAATTCTCCGCCTACATCTTCACCAACTGCGTCATAGGATACTTGGGCCTTACCATAGGCATGAGGAAGGGGGACGAGTTCGACGTCGGCGTGTTTGGCGGCGTCTCCGGGACGGCCGAGGAGGAAGGCCCGCCGCTTGTGGTCGACACCAGCGTCATAATCGACGGCAGGATAGCCGATATCTGCGGCACCGGCTTTGTGGAAGGCACCCTGACCGTGGCGCAGTTCGTCCTCGGAGAGCTGCAGCACATAGCGGACTCCTCGGACCCGGTAAAGAGGGCCAGGGGCAAGCGAGGCCTGGACGTCCTCAAACGCATACAGGAGAGCGGCGAGGTCAACGTGCAAATTACCGACCGTGACTTCCCCAAGATAAAAGAGGTGGATATGAAGCTCGTGGCCCTGGCCAGGGAGCTCGGCGGCAAGGTGCTCACCAACGACGTGAACCTCAACAAGGTGGCGGACCTCCAGGGAGTGAAGGTGCTTAACATCAACACGCTCGCGAGCGCCTTGAAGCCGGTGGTACTCCCCGGCGAGTTGATGGAGATGCTGGTGCTTAAAGAGGGCAGGGAAGAGGGGCAGGGCGTGGGCTACCTCGACGACGGCACGATGGTCGTCGTAGACAACGGAAGGGAGTGCGTGGGCAAGACCGTAACCGTGGAGATAACCAGCATACTCCAGACGGCCGGGGGCCGGATGGTATTCTCCAAGCTTCGGGAGGGGCCCAGACCTCCCGTCCGGCTCCATGTCACTTAAGCGCGGCGCCTCCCGGCCCGGACCCCTTTAAGCCGGGTCCGCCAGGTCTGCTCATGCAGCTCCGGCCAGGCAATATGCCGGTAGGCAGGCCCGGGCCTTTAAAGGCTCGGGTATTTTTTTGTCCGCCATAAAGGCGGGGGAGGGGGTCAGCGCACCTTAAAGATATGAACGGGAACCTTTCAAAGATAAGGACCGTGGCCATAGTCCCGTCGGCCGGAAGCGGACGCAGGATGGACGAGGGGGGGGGGAACGGGCCGCTTAAAAAGAGCTATGTAGAGCTTTGCGGAAAGCCCCTTCTCGCCCACACACTCTCGGCGTTCGAGGACTGCTCCGCGGTGGAGGAGGTGATCCTCGTCGTCGCGCCCGGCGACGAGGAGCGGTGCCGTAAGGAGGTTGTCGATAGCTTCGGCTTCGGCAAGGTACGCGATATAATAGCCGGAGGCAGAGAGAGGCAGGATTCGGTCGGAAAGGCGCTGGAGCTTATGGCCGGAGGTGGAGGCGGTAGCTGGGAC
>JAZGJJ010000097.1 GCA_036482575.1 Thermodesulfobacteriota bacterium | reverse complement strand
AGACGTCTCCGGCGCCGGTGGTATCCACCGCCCTCACGCCCGGCGCGGTGGTGCGGAAGGTCTCTCTTCCACCCCCGGACCAGGTGATGCTGCCGCGCCTTCCGAGCGTTATGGTCACCGCGCGCGGGGCCAGGCGGGTGAGCTTCATTATGGCCCTTCCGGGCGAGCCCGAGAGCCCGGTTGCGAACTCCTCGGAGCCGACTATGTAGTCCGACAGCGCGGCCAGTTCGAGCGTGTCCTCCCTGACCCTTCCGGCGTCGAACATCACCGGCACGCCGAGGTCCCGGGCGATCTCGGCGGCCCTTATGGATGCCTCGTGCATGAGGCCGTCGAGGAGCAGGAACTTTTTTCCTTTTATCCAGGAGAGCTTTACGTCTTCCGCGCGCAGCTCCTCCACAGTGGGCCTCTGCCAGAGTATGGTGCGCGAGCCCGTACGGCGGTTTACCACTATAAAAGCGGTCTGCGAGCGGCCGCCTTTTTTGGGGAGGAGCCCGCGGGTGTCCACGCCTTCGGCCTTAAGGCCCTTCTTTATCTCCCCTCCGACCGTGTCGTCCGAGACGCGGCCTATGAAGGTTGTCTTAACTCCGAGGCGGCTCAGGGCCACCAGCGCCGTTGCCACGGGCCCGCCCCCCTCGGGGGTCCAGTCGACTATTTCGAGCTTCGTATCCTCGCTCGGAAACTCCTCCACCGAGGCGATGTAGTCGAGAGAGCACTGGCCTAAGCCTACTACGGACATTCAGGCACCTATGGTTAAAAAGTCTCTAAGGGTTGCTTCCCAATTGCCGCCTGCTAAGACCATTGGCCGCCGTCCTTCTCCGTTTAGCCTTTACCTCCTCTCCCCTTCGGGGAGGTGTCAGGGACACACGGACCGAGGTGAGGGGGTCATTTAAACACAAAAATGCGGGAAGTGTCCCCCCGATTCCCAAATTTTGATGTTTCGGTGCGTCCTCGCACCGAAACGGTGCGTCTCTACCTCAACGAAATGGTTTCGGCGTGGGGGCACACCGAAACATGGAAGTCGAAGGGTGAGGGGAGTTTATTTCCCTTTCTTCAGAAGCCTCTCCGCCTCCTCCAGAAAACCCTCGGCGTTCTTGACGGTGACCTCGGCCCCTTCTTTTGAAAACTCACTGGCATAGTCCGCGTCTTCTCTCATGCTCATCGCGTTCCTCAAGGCCCTCACCCATTTCATCTCAAGGAGTCCGGCCTTACCGAAGAGTTCTTCAACACCCACGACAGTGCAGTAATGTCCCCTTTCCCGGTACCCCTTGGAGTACAGGAGAGCCCTCGCGCCATGGAACATAGCATAATATGCCTGGATGGTCGCCCATTTGTACCTCTTTTTTGAAAGGCTGAATCCGGCGTTATCGAGGTCGTCCGAGGCTGAGCGGAACTCCTTTTCCGCAAGGGCCGTTGCGCCTTCGGACTTGTAAAGCCTCTTCTTATCGAGACAGTCTTTAAAGTCTCGATTCATCTATTTCCTTCTCGTATAGGAGTATCCCCTTCTGCAGCTCACCGTAGAACGACGGGTCGTTCTGCTCAAGGGAGGCCCACGCCGCAGGCCTTTTAATGACCGGTTTTATCTCCGAGAAGCCCCTGCCTTCGTCGTAAAGGAACCGGGCGACTGTGTCCTGCACCTTGTCCCTGACGCTGCTTACAACCAGCAGGTCGAGGTCGCTTTCTTCAACGTTCGTGCCCTTTGCACAGCTTCCGTAGAGGATGACCAGCCTGCTTACCTTCTTGAGCCCTTCGACCAGCGGCTCGATGGAGATGAGCGTCGTAAGCACCTTGTACGTCCTCAACACGGCCGAGTCTGTGAGGACACGGTATAGCTCGGTTTTGCCCTTGGTTTCCTTTTCGACCAGCCCGGCCCTTCTGAGGTCGTTCAGGATTTTACTTACCTGGCCGATACTGACGCCGGTTTTCTTCGAGACCTCCGAGCCGTAGAAGAATCCCGAGGGACGGGCAAGGAAGAAGGCCAGGACCTTCTGGTGTGTGGTCTTAACGAGGAGGACCCCCGGAGAGTGTTTCATTTTGGGAAACATATCTTCATTATAATGAAAACGTTTCTCCTGTCAAGGATTTATTTCGGTCTGGGGCCTGGCGGTTGCGGAATGGAGATTGCAGATTGCGGATTGTTTGGTTCTGAATTTTTATTCCGCAATTCGAACTCCGCAATCCGCAATTGAAATTGACGGTCGCTGACCCTGTTTTTTACAAAAATTTGGTAGCTTGAACCCATACATTTTTTTCGTCCTCTTGTTCCGGGTCATATCTAAAATCAAGAAATTTTGAGCCCCCATTTTCGCTACTAACTAATATCTTAAATTCGTAAGCTCGGGAATGTAGTCTTAAATAATCGCTACTATTTGTAGTCAGTATCTCTACATTATCCACAGAATCGCTGATACGCTTAAGACAGTAACAAACATTAATGAACATCTTATCTTTCGGATGCAAAGTTTCGTGCGTCTTATATCTAAAATATCTCTCTAAAAGTACCCCCTCATCATGTTGAAATCTCAAATAGCAAGGCAAAACTAAAGGACTACCAAAAATTGTCTTGTCTGGATGGGGATTTATCTCATGCAATTTTACTTGTAGATCATTCAGAGTCATATCCCCAGAATTAACAATGCCAAATCTACATATATATTCTTGGGAACTACTCCATAAGAAAGGCTCCTTGCCTTGTTCAAATAATATCTCGAATTTTGGCCCTTTGTTTCCTGTCGATGGCCAAAACCATCCTATAGCAAAAGCTATTCCAACAAGAAAGAGACCAAGGATAAAAAATTTAGTGTCAGTATTTTCTCCTTGAACCCAGCCAGGATTAAGCCCAAAAAAATTAAAATATGTTTGGAAGTTTGATATTGCTTCGCCTATTGGAATTTGGGTCATATAAATAACCCCACCCCCAATAATAGAAAGAACATATAATGCCGCTTTGCGCAAACCCAACCGACCTCTGCTCACCTTATTTACGAAAATTTTTTCTTTCTACCATCCTTCGAAACCAAATACTGCTTATTCTCTTCTACATTCTCAAGAACAGCCAAGACCCATTTGGAATGATCGATAAGCATTGATTGTTTGAAGGGAGAAGGAACCTGGTAAGTAATTTTCATGCTATCTATTTTAACCTCTTTGTCTTTTACATAAAACCACCCGTCTTCAAAGCTCTTTTCCCATATATGCTCCCCTGGAGAACTTTGACTAAACTCTGGACTATCTACAATTTCATGCAAAGAATATTTGAAGTTTGTTTTTTTATCTTCAAGTATCATCTCGGTATTCAATGCTGAAAAATCCAACCTGTCTCCTTCTTTATATCCTTGTTTCCTTAGCCACTCTTCATTTAGCGCAGGTTCAATATTTACAATCCGTGCAGGGGGTAACACGTTAAATTCTATATAAATTTCTTTTAGATAACCATCCCAATCTTTTTCTTCTACTTCTCTTAATTTAAGCAGCGTTATATTACGGTATGCCGCCTCTTTCTTAGCTCCATCCTGAAACCCATCTTTTGAAAAGAAGAGGCCCTGAATTCCTCCTATACCCTCAAGCTTTTGAATGAAATCCCTCATATCCCCAACAGAAACGGCCCCCGTGTCTTTACATTCAATTCCTACCTTAACTAAAACTTCTGCCGCTTCATATTCCCAGTAAATATCCATCTCAGCCGTTGCACCGCTTTTGCAAGGGAGTGTCCTATTTCGTTCTAACGTCACAGGTTTTAAAACCCCAGCGTTTACCTCGCCGTCTAAAATTGCCTGATAAACTTTTTCTACAAAATCTTCGTAATCTTTTCCTTTTTGATAATTTGTTTTACTCACCCTCCCTCCACCACCCTTATCTCCTCTTCCGTAAGTCCGTATAGTTCGTAGACGAGTTTGTCTATGCTGTTGTCGGTTGCCTTGATTTGACGCTCGATCATCTCGCGCTCGTGCGGGGTCTTTTTTGTGGCGAGCTTCTTGTGCAGGTCGAGCATCCCGTCGACAAGCTTCACAGGATTATAATCCAGGCCGACCCCGTACCACAAGGCAATTTGTCCCCTCCTCCCCCCTCCTCTCCGGATTAACTCAAATTAATTTGAAAAGAGCTGATTTTTATAATATAATCAGGCAATTAAGCTTGGAGGAGTGCGCCCTGTGGCCCGGGAAACGGAAATACCGGAAGTAAAGGAAATAAAAGAAATAATGGAAATAAAGGAAATAAAGAAAGTGCTCGTCAGGACGCCGAACTGGATAGGGGATTCCATTATCTGCCTGCCTGCCCTGGAGGCGCTGAAGGATCTCTATTCGGAGGCCGAGTTGACCGTCCTCTCGGTCCCGCGCACCGCGGCGATATTCGAGGGACACCCGGCCGTATCCGACATAATCGAGTACGACCGGTATGGCGGGCATGCGGGGATCATGGGCAAGCGCGCGCTCGCCCGGAGGCTCAGGGATAATCAGTTCGACCTGGCCGTGCTCTTCCAGAACGCGTTCGACGCGGCCTTTATAGCCTGGCTCGCCGGCATACCCAGGAGGGCCGGGTACGCGAGGGATATGAGGGGCCTTCTCCTGACGAACCCCGTCAAGGTCACCGAAGATATAAAGAAAAAGCACCAGGTACACTACTACCTGAGGGTCGTGGAGGCGCTCGGGGGCAAGGCCCCCGCAGAGCCCGTCCCGCGCCTTTACTTCGAGGCGGGGGAGCAGGAGGAGGTGGTCCTCTTCTTCGAGAAGTACGACATAGCAAAGCACTCGGTACTCGTCGGCGCGGCGCCGGGCGCGAGCTACGGCCCGGCAAAGATGTGGAGCGCCGATGGCTTCGCCGAGGTGGTCGAAAAACTCTCGAAAGAGATCGGGGCAGTGCCGCTGCTCTTCGGAGGCAAGGACGACGTCGAGGCCGCCGCCGAGGTCTCCAAAAGGATCGGCATGGAGCACATAAACCTCGCGGGCAAGACGCACCTGAGGGAGTTCATGACGATCGCCGGGCGCCTTAAGATATTCATAACGAACGACTCCGGACCCATGCACCTGGCCGCGGCTATCGGGGTGCCCACCGTGGCCGTCTTCGGCTCCACCGACCCGTCTCTGACCGGGCCGCTGGGCGGACGGGTGAAGGTCATTAAGAATAAGATCGACTGCAGCCCGTGCTTCGAAAGGGAGTGCCCGTACGGACACTACGACTGCATGAAGGCCGTGACTCCCGACGAGGTGTACCGGGCGTGCAAGGAGCTTCTTGGAAAAAAGGAGACCGGGTGAGCGGGGGGGGTGGGGGTGACGGGGGTGGCGGGGCGGTGTTCCTGGACAGGGACGGCACGATCAACGAGGACAGCGGCTATATCTCCGACCCGGACGATCTAAAACTCCTTCCCGGCGCGGCAGGGGCCATAAAGCGGCTCAACGACGCGGGCGTGCCGGTAATAGTCATAACGAACCAGTCCGGGGTGGGGAGGGGCTACTACACCGAGGACGACGTAAGGGCCGTGAACCGGCGGATGACCGAACTCCTCGGCCTCGAAGGGGCGGAAGTCGACGGGATATACTACTGCCCGCACAGGCCCGAGGACGACTGCGGCTGCAGGAAGCCGGCAACCGGGCTCCTCGACGCGGCCGCGCGCGAACGCGGGGTCGAGCTCGCCCGTTCTTTCATGGTGGGAGACAAGGCCTCGGACGTGGGGGCCGCAAAGGCCGCCGGAGTGAAAAGCGTCTTCGTCCTTACCGGACACGGCAGGGCGGAAAGGGATAGGCTGGAAGAAAAGGGTCCCGCCCCCGACTTCGTGGCCGAAGACATAGGCGAAGCGGTCGGGTGGATAATGGCCGGGATTAAATGAACGCATAACGCAACGCGAAGAACACATCAGGATGTTCCACATGAAGATACTTATTATAAAGCTCTCGTCAATAGGCGACGTCGTGCAAACCCTCCCGGCGCTCGAATCGCTCAGGAGGGGCCATCCCCGCGCGAAGATAGACTGGCTCGTGGAGGAGGCGGCAAGCGATATCGTGGTCGGGCATCCGATGCTCGACGAGGTGGTAGTCGTAAAGGGCAGGGGATGGGTTAAGGATACGGCTGAAAATTTTAGGGTGGCCCGCTCACTCGCGGAGAAGAGATACGACATGGTCCTTGACTTCCAGGGACTTCTGAAAAGCGGCATATGGGTCTACTTCTCGAAGGGGGAGAGGCGGGTGGGCTTTGCGAACGCGCGGGAGATGAGCCACCTGTTCCTCACGGAAAAACTCCCTCCCTACGATATAGAGAGGCACGCGGTCGAGAGATACCTCGACCTCGCCCGCTGCGCGGGAGGGGCGGAGGCCGAAGGCGAGGCTTTTTCCACCCCCCTGCACGTCGGGGAGGAGGCCGGAGAAGCCGCAAGCGGGTTGCTCGAAGACGGCGGCATAAACGGAGAGACGGATTTCTTCGTCGTTAACCCGCGGGCCCGGTGGGAGACCAAGCTCTGGCCGGAGGAGAGGTTCGCCGAGGTGATAAGGCTCGCGCAAGAGAGGCTCGGGATGAGGGCCGTAATCGTGGGCTCGCCCCCGGACAGGGCCGCGGCTGAGAGGATAGCGGAGATGGCCGGGAAGGGGAATACAATAAACCTCGCCGGCAGGACGAGCCTGAAGCAGCTCGCCTTCGTAATGGGAAGGGCCTCGTTCGTTCTTACCGTGGACTCGGGCCCCATGCACATGGCGGCCGCCGCGGGCACGCCGGTCGTCGCCATCTTCGGCCCCACCGCGCCGTGGAGGACCGGACCGTACGGGAAGATGCACAGTGTGATAAGAAAAGAGATGGACTGCAGTCCGTGCTTTTCAAGGAAGTGCGCCCGGCTTAAGTGCATGGACGCCATAGCGGCCGAAGATGTGATGGACGCCATCGTCAGGCTTGGCGCCGCCGGAGAGCCGGTAAGCGCCGCCCGGGCACGATAGGGGCCGTGGATTCCGATGGATACCGCTCTCTTTCATCTTTTGAACACGGGGTTTACGGCCCCGCCGCTTGACTGGCTGGTATACGCGGTCTCCCATAAGGCCGTTTTCGCGGTAGTCGGGGGTGCCATCGGGGCGGCCGCCTTTATACGCGGCACCGGGGAGACGCGCCGGATGATAGTCGCGCTCGCAACCGCGGTCGTGCTGAGTGACGTTGCGGTGCTGATACTGAAAGACCTCTTTGCCAGAGTAAGGCCGTGCCACGCACTCGAGGGGGTGAGGGTGCTTGCCGGGTGCAGCGACTCCTATTCGTTACCCTCGAGGCACACGACCGATATGTTCGCGATCATGACGTTCCTGTCGCTGAGGTTTCGCAGATGGGCCCCGGCCCTTCTCGCGGCGGCGTTGCTCGTCGGGTACTCGAGGGTATACGCAGGCGCCCACTATCCGGGAGACGTGGCCGCCGGGGCCTTGCTGGGCGCGGCCGCGGCACTCGTGGTGGACAGGTTGGATAGAGGGGTCGCGGAGGGCGCACTCTTTAAACGACGCCGGGAACGCGGAGAAGCGTAAAGGGGGAAAACCGATGGCCAGGTCCGTATCGATAGTCATACCGGTCTACGAAGAGGCGGAAAGTCTGCCGCATCTCTACGACTCGCTCAAGAAGGTCATGGACGGCCTCGGGAGGACGTACGAGATTATCTTCGTGGACGACGGGAGCAGGGACTCCACCGCGGACGTGCTCGAAGGGATACAGGCGGGCGATGACAGCGTTGTGGTGGTAGCCTTCAGGAGGAATTTTGGCCAGACTGCGGCACTCGCCGCCGGCTTCGACCACGCCAGATACGACGTGGTCGTCACCATGGACGCGGACCTGCAGAACGACCCGGAAGACATACCCAAATTACTCGAAAAGATAAAGGAGTTCGACATAGTGAGCGGCTGGAGGAAGGAGCGGAAAGACCCGTTCCTTTCGAGGAGGCTCCCGTCGATGGCGGCCAACTGGCTCATATCGAAGGTAACGGGCGTCGAGCTGCACGACTACGGCTGTACCTTGAAGGCCTACCGCGCGGAGGTCATAAAGGACGTAAAACTCTACGGGGAGATGCACCGCTTCCTGCCGGCCATAGCGAGCTGGGTCGGCGCGGAGATAACCGAGGTGGAGACCACCCACCACCCCCGGCGCTTCGGCCGTTCGAAGTACGGGATATCGAGGACCGTAAGGGTGATACTGGACCTCATAACGGTAAAGTTCCTGCAGAGCTTCTCGACGCGTCCCATCCACGCCTTCGGGCCCGCAGGGCTCGCGATGGGAGGGGCTGGCTTCCTCGTCTCGCTCTACCTGAGCTACGAAAAGATTATCCTGGGGGAGTCCATAGGGGGGAGGCCGCTCCTTCTGCTCGGTATATTGCTTATAATCCTCGGGGTGCAGCTCGTGGTGATGGGGCTCCTGGGCGAGATGCTGGCAAGGGTCTATCACGAGTCGCAGAATAAGCCCGTATACGTCGTAAAAAAGGTGCTCGGCGGATGATGAAAAAGATCCTCGTGGCCTCGGCGAAGATAGGGGTAAGCGCCGGCCTTCTCTACTTCCTCTTCAGAAAGTCGGACATCGGGGCGTTCCGGGAGACGGTCTCGTCCCTGGACGTCCGGACGGTGCTCCTCGCCGCCCTTATATTCCTCGGCACGCAGTGCGTTGCGACCTACCGGTGGTCTACCGTACTTAAGAAGGACGTCCGCATACCGTACCCGAAGCTGCTTTCCGTATACATGATAGGGATGTTCTTCAATAACTTCCTGCCCACCATAGTGGGCGGGGACATTATAAAGGGCTACTACCTGTACAGGGATACCGGCAAGGGGGACGTCTCGTTCGCCTCCATACTCATGGACAGGTACTCGGGCTATACCGCACTCATGTTCATAACGCTCGTGGCGCTGGTGCCCGGGTACGTGCTTATAAAGGGTACCGGGCTTCCGCTCTTCTTCCTGCTGCTCGTGGGAGGCTACCTCCTGGCGAGCTTTTTCCTGTGGGTGGATACCCTGCACGCCTGGCTCGTGCGCCTTCTCGCGAAGGTACGTCTCTTCGACCTGAACGAAAAGATAGACAAGTTCTATAATGTGCTCATGAGTTACAAGGGCCACCCCGGGATACTGCTAAGGATATTTCTTCTCTCGCTGGTGGTCCAGCTGGGGGTCATCGCGAGCTACGTCGTGCTCGGCCGGGGGCTGGGTATCGACGTGCCGGTCGGCTACTACTTCCTCTTCATACCGCTCGCAACGACGGTGTCCATGATGCCGGTCTCGCTGGCCGGCCTCGGCCTAAGGGAGGGGGCGTTCGTCTTTCTCTTTGCGAAGGCCGGTGTCGCACAGGAGCAGGCCCTGGGCCTGTCGCTTGTTTGGTTCGCGATAGTGGTGGCGATAAGCCTCGTGGGAGGCGTTGAGTACGTAAGGGCCGGCGGGAAAAAAGGGAAAGAAGGAAAAAAGTTCGGCCCCGAGGCGGAGGGCCAAAAAACAGACTGAAGGACCAACTGAAGGAAGAAGGGAGGGACTTTATGGCCGTAGACGAAGAACTGCTATCCATGATTGCCTGCCCCCGGTGTAAGGGAGAGGTGAAGCTTAACAAGGCCGGTGACGGACTGGTGTGCGAGGAGTGCCGCCTCGTCTACCCCGTAAAGGACGACATACCGGTCATGCTCGCCGACGAGGCGATAGAGCTCGATTAGCGGGAGCGGCTTATGTCGGGGAGAGAGATGAAAGATTTCCCGGTCTATCTCGTCGTGATGGCGCTCGTGTGGTTTGTAAACCTCCTGCCCGAAGGCGCGGCCTTAACCCTCGGGAGGGCGGTCGGAGGGCTGGCCTTCCGTCTCGGGGGGGAGAGACGGAAGATGGTAATAAAAAACATAAAGACCGCCTTCAAGGGGGAGAAGACCGAAGAGGAGATGGAGGCTATCGCGCGTGCCTCCTACGGGAACCTCGGCATGTCCGTGGTCGAGTTCGCGCGGCTCAAGAAGCTCGACATGCGCCGGGTGGAGGAGAGTATAACCTTCGAGGGGTTGGAAAATCTGAAGGAGGCCGTCGGAAAAGGGAAGGGAGTTGTCTTCCTGACGGCGCACCTGGGGAGCTGGGAGATGTTGGGCCCCGCCCTGACCACAAAAGGCTACAGGGGGAGCAGCCTCGTGCGCCCGCTCGATAACGGGTACCTGGACGTCTTCGTCGAAGGGCAGAGGACTATGTTCGGTAACTCCGTGATACCGAGGAAGAACGCATTGCGGAAGATGCTGGAAATACTGAGGGGGGGCGGCAACCTCGGGATACTACTCGACCAGCGCTCCTCGAGGAGGGACGGGGTCGAGGTGGAGTTCTTCGGGAGGCCAGCGCCGACGAGTAAGGGGCTTGCCGCCGTGGTCATGAAGACCGGCTCACCCGTGGTCCCGGTATTCATCTTGAGGGAGAACGGACGGAAGCAAAGGGTCATAGCCGACATGCCGGTGGAAGCGGTTCTGACCGGCGACAGGGAGGCCGACATAAAAGAGAACACCCGGAGGTTCACCTCCGCGATAGAGAAGTTCGTAAGACTATACCCCGACCAGTGGCTATGGCTTCATTCGAGGTGGGAGAGAAGGCCGTCGAAGAGGAGGGAGAAAGCGAATGCCGACGCCAGTGCATAACGCGGCCGCGCCCGATAAGGAAACCGGATTCAGCTGGGGCCGGTTTTTCGAGTGCCGGACGGAGGTAAGGAAGCGTTTCCCTTCGGTCTATAAGCTCGAGATAAAGAAGAAGCGCTCGGACATAGTGATGGAAGGGTTGAAGGAGACGGGAACGGGAAAAATTCTCGACGTCGGCGCCTCGGACAGGGGGCTAGCGGAAAAGGTGAAGAAGGTCTATCCCTCGGTTGTCTATAAGAGCATGGACGTCGACAGGGCCGGGGCCCATGACTACTACAGCCTCGACGAGGTGGACGATAAGTTCGACGTGGCCGTCCTCTCAGAGGTCATAGAGCACTTGAGCTTCGACGATGGGATGGAGCTTTTAGGGAAGATAAGGGGTGTGCTCGTGCCGGGCGGCAGGATAGTAGTAAGCACCCCGAACATGCACCACCCCAACAGGTGGTGGATGGACTCCGACCACAGGACGGCGTACAGCTACGAGGTCCTGGGCGCGGCGCTCCTTGCGGCCGGTTTCGAGGTGGAGAAGATATACCGCGTATATAACGACCAGTTCCTCAAGCGCCTTATAAGGCTCTATATAACGGCCCCCCTCCACCGCTACCTTGACGTGGACTTCGCGAAGTCCGTGGTGGTGGTCGGGGTAAGGCCCGGGAAACCCTGACGCGATGGCGGACAACACCGTAAGCGTAGTCGTTCCGGTCTATAACCGTCCCGAGTATGTCCGCGAGGCGCTGACCTCGGTCTTCGGCCAGACGTTCAAGGACTACGAGGTGATCGTCGTCGACGACGGCTCCACAGAGGACACGAAGGGGGCGCTCGGAGAGTACCTCCAGGGGGTGAACTACTTCTATAAGAAGAACGGTGGGGCCGCGAGCGCGAGGAACTACGGAATAGAGAAGAGCACGGGAGAGTACGTGGCCTTCCTCGACTCGGACGACCTGTGGGAAGAGGATAAGCTCGATGTGCAGGTGGAGTTCCTCTCGCGGAACCCGGACGTCGGGCTCGTCTGCTCGGACTACACCTACATAGGAAGGAACGAAGGGGGGGGTAAAGGGCGG
>JAZGJJ010000096.1 GCA_036482575.1 Thermodesulfobacteriota bacterium | reverse complement strand
CGCCGAGGCCTACTGCGCGTGGGCTGGCAAGAGGCTCCCCACCGAGGAGGAATGGGAGAAGGCCGCCCGCGGCACCGACGGGCGCGTCTACCCCTGGGGGGACGAGTTCTCCGCGGATAAGGCCAACACGAGTCTGTCCGGGGTCGTTGGCACCACGAAGGCCGGGAGCTACGGGAACGGGGAGAGCCCCTACGGTGCTTACGACATGACGGGTAACGTCTGGGAGTGGGTCGACTCCTCCTATGATAAGAGGAGGGTTACGGCAAGGGGGGGGGCATGGGGGCTCAGCCACAGGTTCGCGAGGACCTTCAGCCGCGTCGGCTACAAGCCCATTACGAGGGTCAATAACCTCGGCTTCAGATGCGCGAAGGACGGGTAGGCGGCCCTTTTCCCCTCGGGGCCGCCTCCGGATGACAGGCGGGGGAAAAGGCTATTCCAGATAGCCGCCTCCCGTCGTCTTTCCTTCCGTCGTTTTCTCTTCCATCGCCTTTCCTTCCGTCGTCTGGCCGTGCTTGCCCAGCATCTCGTCCAGCTGTCCCATCATCTCGCTGAGCCTCTCTTTCTCGGCTGCACCCGGCATGTGGGAGATGCCTTCAAGGATGCCCATCGTTTCCTTCAGCATCCCCGCCATATCGTGCACCATCTGGCGGCATTCCACGGACTTGGCCCCTTCCATCATGCCCCTCCCCTCCATGGCGGCCACCGCTGTTGCCGGGACGGCTAACGCGAAAAGGACCGCGACTGCTAATACCTTCGCTTTCATGACTATCACCTCCTCCTTGCTTATAGTAAGAGTCTTGACCCGGTATTCGATGTTGTCAAGTGGAGGGGGTGAAGAATTTTCAGGACGACCGTTCGGGGTATGAGATACCAATGCTGTATTGGGCCGCTTATGACGTTAACCGTGCGGCAGCACCAGGCTGGAGGCACTATAAGCTGGTGGGCAGTTTAAGGTCATACCCGGGACCGGCTACCGTGCCCTTCGCCGCAGTGTGCCACCCTCGGCACCATAAAACGTCTCTTCATGCTCAACACCCCCTTTCGTATGTTTTTTCGGCTAACAGACCTTTTTTTCCTCTTTTCCGCACCTGCACCAGACGCATGTGCAATCCGCGCCGTGGCAGCCCTTATCAACGAGCCTGCTCTTAAATCTCCAACCCGCTACAGGGTAGACGAGTGACTTCAAAAGAGACGGGTTGTAGAATCTTCTTATGTTTTCCATGGCGTTGCCCCTGGAAATCCAGTTTATAAAACCGACGTAACCTCTGTTGCCGAGCCTCTCAAAGAAGAAACGGTTTACAAGAGATGCCCGTTGCAAGGGCAGCAACTCCCTTTTCAATAACGTCTTATAATCCTCCCCGCTGATGATGCTCACCGCCGCGAGGTAGCCCGAGACCATCGCATACCTCATCCCGAAGCCAAAAAGACAGTCCTGGAGACCCGCCGACTCACCCACATAATACCTCCCGTTTTCATAGACGGGTTTACCGAAGAAAAAATTGCCGTATCCCCCGAACTCCCTCTCATCTGCCATGTCGAGGGAAGGGAAGACCTTCGAGAAGGCCTCGACGGTCCTTTCAAAGCATTCTCTCTCCCTTTTGAACTCCCTGAACATGCATGTCGCTATGGTACCCCTTCCTTTATGTATCAGGAGGTAGGCATACCCTTTCGGGGCGAGTCTGTCGTCGAGTATGGCCGCGGCCGTATCTTCCATGGTTGTCTTGAAAAGAACCCCCTTCGCTATCACATCCGCGGCCCTCGGCCCGATGCCCACGATACCGCCCTTTTCGAGCTTACCGGCCCTCGTATTGAAGAGGACCCGAGCCCCGGCCTCCTTCGCTATATCGAGGAGTCCCCTGTCGAAGCAGCCCACGGTGCCGCCCCTCTCGACGAGATGGAAGAGCGGCCTCTCCCCGCTCACGACGGTTTTGTTCAGATTGGCATCATATACGGTGAGCTCGTCATACGGCTGGCAGATAAACTCTCTATAGAGTTTATTGGATATTCCCAGCTTGTCAAGCAGGCACGTTACGTCCTCAGCAGAGCTCCAGTTCTCAAGCCCCTGGAAGTCACCGTGAAACCTGTGCCCGACATCGGGCTTTTCCTCGTAGACGGTCACCTCTAAGCCCGCTCTCGCGAGGGTTATGGCGGCGACGAGACCGGCAGGCCCTGCGCCGGCAATCTCGATCATACTATCTTTTCCTTCACTGAAGGACCCTATCCTTCTTTTTTATCGGTCGGGAGCAACGCACTTTCGCCTGACTCACCCGTCCGTATCTTAACCGCCTCCGCCACGTCTGAGACGAATATCATCCCGTCGCCGCGCTGGCCCGTATGCGCCGCTTTACTTATAATACTCGCGAGCCTCTCACTGTCCTCGTCCCTGCATACGACCTCTATCTTTACGGTTGAGCAGACCTTCTCGGCGTAATCGATGGAAAATCTTGTCTTTTCCCCCTCCACCTCTTTCCCGATTGCCTTCACCTCTATAATGGCAAGTCCCGGAACCCCGGCCTCTTCGAGGGCGTGTATAACCTCTTCGGCCTTGATCTGTCGTATATAGGCCTTTATCTCCTTCATGTTTCTTCTCCATCCTCTTTGTTCGCCTTGCCCACGCTTAAGCCTTTCCAGAGCGCGTATATCACGGGTATCACGATGAGGGTGAGTATGGTGGCCGAGACCATGCCCCCGACCATTGGCGCGGCTATCCTCTTCATGACCTGGCTCCCCGCTCCCGCGCCCCACATAATCGGCAGGAGCCCTCCTATGGTGGCGGCCATGGTCATCATGATGGGCCTTATGCGCGTGGCCGCCCCCTCGACGACCGCTTCGTGCAGGTCGGCCGTGTTTTCAAGCTTCCCCTCACTCCTACGCTTCTCGCACGCCAGGTCGAGGTAGACGAGCATGATGACCCCGAGTTCCACGGACACCCCGGCGAGCGCTATGAAGCCCACCCCTACGGCGACGCTCAGGTTGTAGTCGAGCAGGTACATGAGCCAGACCCCTCCGACCAGAGAGAAGGGGAGCGAGAGCATCACTATAAGGCTTTCGGCAACGTTTGAGAAGTTGAAGTAGAGGAGCAGGAATATTATGACGAGTGTGAGCGGCGCCACGAGCTTCAACTTCTCCTTGGCCCGCTCCATGTACTCGTACTGTCCGCTCCAGAGAAGGGAATAGCCCGCTGGGATTTTTATCTTTTCCGATACGACCTTTTTTGCTCTCTTTACGTAGGTCCCGATGTCCACGTCCTGTATGTCGATAAAGACCCAGGCGTTTAGCCGCGCGTTCTCGCTCTTTATGCCCGGCGGTCCCTTCCTTATCTTTATGTCCGCCACCTGGGCTATGGGTATCTGTTCCCCGCGCGGCGTGGGGACGAGTATTCGCCTGAGCTTGGTTATGTCGTCCCTCAGCTCCCTGCCGTAGCGGAGGTTCACCGGGTAGCGCTCGAGCCCCTCGACGGTCGTGGTGACGTTCATTCCGCCGATGGCGGACTTTATGATGTCCTGCACGTCGCCGACGGTAAGGCCGTACCTGGCGGCCTCGCGCCTGTTTATCTCATAGTCGAGGTAGTTCCCCCCGACGACCCGCTCGGAGTAGACCGACCGGGTGCCCGGTATGTCCCTCACCACGGCCTCTATTTCGATGCCGAGCCTCTCGAGCGTCGGGAGGTCGTCTCCCGCTACCTTTATCCCCACCGGGGTCTTTATGCCCGTTGAGAGCATGTCAACCCTGTTTTTTATGGGCATGGTCCATGTGTTCGTAAGGCCGGGGAACCTGATCGCCCTGTCCATCTCTTCTATGAGCCCGTCTATCGTCATCCCTTCCCTCCACTCCTCCTCGGGCTTCAAGGTCACGGTGGTCTCTATCATGGCGAGAGGGGCCGGGTCCGTGGCGGTCTCGGCCCGCCCTATCTTGCCGAAGACGCGCTCCACCTCGGGGAAGGTTTTTAATATCTTATCCGTTTGCTGGAGGAGTTCTTTGGCCTTTGTTATGGATATTCCGGGGAGCGTGGTGGGCATGTAGAGTATGTCGCCTTCGTTCAGCGGCGGCATGAACTCGCTCCCGAGTTTCTTTAACGGGACTGCGGTCAGGGCAAGCGCCAGTACGCAGAGGAGTATCAAACTCTTTTTGAACCTCAAGGCCGTGGATACCACGGGCCTGTATATGAAGAGGAAGAAGCGGTTAACGGGGTTTTTGGTCTCGGACAGTATCCTGCCCCTTACGAGGTATCCCATGAGTACTGGCACGAGGGTTATCGAGAGGAGTGCCGAGGCCGCCATGGCGTAGGTCTTGGTGAAGGCGAGCGGGCTGAAGAGCCGCCCCTCCTGCGCTTCGAGGGTGAAGACCGGCATGAAGGAGAGCGTTATTATAAGGAGCGAGAAGAAGATCGCGGGCCCCACCTCCTTGGCCGAGTCCATGACGATCCGCCAGTGGTCTTTCTCCTCTTTTCCCCCTTTCCCCTCCGCCCTCGCGAGCTCTATGTGCTTGTGGGCGTTCTCTATCATCACTATGGCGCCCACTATCATGGCGCCTATGGCTATGGCTATCCCCCCGAGGCTCATTATGTTGGCGTTTATGCCCTGGTAGTACATGACGATAAAGGAGATAAGTATGCCTATGGGCAGGGTGACTATGGCAACGAACGCGCTCCTCAAGTGCAGGAGGAAGAGGACGCATATGAGCGCCACCACGAGGCTCTCTTCGAGGAGTTTTTCCGTCAATGTGTCCACGGCCCTGTGTATCAATATGGACCGGTCGTAGGCAGGGACTATCTCGACACCTTCCGGGAGCCCCCGTTTGAGCGTTTCGAGCTTCTTCTTTACGTTCTCTATGACGGTAAGGGCGTTCTCGCCGTAGCGCATGATGACCACCCCGCCGGCGACCTCTCCCTCTCCGTCGAGCTCGACTATGCCTCTGCGGAGTTCGGGCCCGATGTGCACATCGGCTATCTCCCTTATCGTTATGGGGGTGCCGCCGGGGCCGACGCCGACGGCGATATTTTTAATATCCTCGATGTTCTTTATATAACCCAGGCCGCGCACCATGAACTCGGTCTCGGCCATCTCGACGAGCTTCCCGCCGACGTCGTTGTTGCTTCGCATTATGGCGTGCTTTATCTTGCCGAGCGGTATGTTGTAGGCGATGAGTTTCGTGGGGTCCACCTCGACTTGATACTGCTTTACGAAGCCGCCGATGCTCGCCACCTCACTTACGCCCGGTACGGTCTGGAGCTCGTAGCGGAGGTACCAGTCCTGTATGCTCCGGAGATCGGCGAGGTCGTGGGCGCCGGTACGGTCGACCAGCGCGTACTCGTAGACCCAGCCGACACCGGTGGCGTCCGGCCCGAGCGAGGGGGTAACGCCCCCGGGGAGGCGGCCGGAGACGAAGTTCAGGTACTCGAGCACCCGGCTCCGCGCCCAGTACATGTCGGTCCCGTCCTCGAAGATTATGTAGACGAACGAAGTGCCGAAGAACGAATAGCCCCTTACCACTTTGGCGTAAGGGACCGAGAGCATGGCCGTGGTGAGCGGGTATGTCACCTGGTCTTCGACCACCTGCGGGGCCTGGCCCGGATACTCGGTATAGATTATCACCTGTACGTCGGAGAGGTCGGGTATGGCGTCGAGCGGGGTTTTCTGGAGCACTACTACTCCCCAGGCGACGATGAAGAGCGTGAAGAGTATTACGAGGAAGCGGTTATTTATGGAGAGCTCTATTATTTTTCTTATCATCTTGTCTTTGTCTTAAGTTTTTCCGCATCACGCATAACGCACACGCATCACGGGTTTTCTTACGCATCACGGCTCTTAGTGGTTGTGCTCCATCTTGTCGTGGTCCATTTCTTTCATCCCGGGGTCGTCCATGGACTCCATCCCCTCCATCCCCCCCATCCCTTCCATACCCTTCTTTCCTCCCATCCCCGGCATATCTTTATGTTCCATGGCGGGGCGGTCCATCTTCTGCGTTTCCTTCATCCCCTCCATGCTTTCCTTCTCCACGGCCTTGCCCTTCTTTATCTCGAGCATCTTCCGGGCGGCCTCCTTGAGCCTCGACTCCGAGTCTATGAGGAACTGGGCCGAGGTGACCACAATATCTCCCTCCTTAAGGCCCTTTAGCACTTCGTAGTGGTCTTCGGCCGAAGCGCCGAGGGTTACCGTGACAGGTGTGAACTTCCCCCCGCCGCGCGCCACGATCACGACGTTCCTCTCGCCGGACCTTATGACCGCCTCGGTGGGCACGGCGAGGGCGTCCCTGCTTATCGTCGACTTTATCGTCACGTTCGCGTACATATCGGGCTTCAACAGGCCTCCCGGGTTCTTGATTTCGATTCTCAGCGTGTTTGTTCGTGTTTCAGGCTCCATGAATGGGTATATGAAGGAGACCGTGCCCCTGAATACCTTCCCTGGGTATGCGGCAAGCGTCATCTCGGCCTCCTGCCCGGCCTTTATCCACGGCAGCTCGTACTCGTAGACGTCCACGTATACCCAGACCTTCGATATGTCGGCTATGGCATAGAGCATCCTGCCCGGCCTGACGAACATACCGTGCTCGACGGATTTTTTTATTATTATCCCGTCGGAGTGGGAATGGACGTGAAGTGTTTTCATCACCTCACCCTTTTCTTCGAGCTCCCTTATCTGGTGCTCGGGTACGTCCCAGACTTCAAGCCTTCTGCGAGCCAGGTCCGCGATAGACTCTCTTCCCACTCCGGTTAATGCCTCACGGTATTTAATTGCGAGGAGATACTCCTCCTGCGTGGAGACGAGCTGCGGGCTGTATATCTCAAGGAGTACGTCCCCTTTTTTGACCGCCTGTCCCGTATAATCGAAGTAGAGTCTCTCTATCCAGCCCTCCACCCTGGTATGGATATGGTGGATACTTTTCTCGTCGTAGGCGATCCTGCCGATGGTCCTTACGGTTTTTTTAAGCTCGGTCCTCTTAACCGTCTGCGTCCTCACCCCTATGGTCTGCACGGTAACCGGGTCTATCTTTACGGTCCCCGGCTCCGAGGCTGTCTCCTCCCCTTCGTAGACCGGTATGAGGTCCATGCCCATGGGCGACTTGCCGGGCTTCTCCGAGACATAGGTCGGGTCCATGGGCGCCTGCCAGTAGAGGATCTTTTTCCCCTTTCCCTCCGTTTCCGCCGTTGGTTCTTTCAGCGCCGTTTCCTCGGTGGTGGTGGTGGGGGTGGGTTGCTTGCCCACGCCCATGAGGTAGACGGCCCCGCCGCCTGCCGCGCCGCCGATTATGATCGCCACGAGACTATAGAAGATGCGTTTCTTCATTCCCTTTAGACCTCCTTATGGGGGGCGTATTCGTCAATAGAACTCCCGTCCCGTGAGCCTTTCGATCTCGGCGGTGTTCTTCAGGTAGTCCGCCACGGCCCTGTGGTAGGCGAGCTTGAAGTTCAGCCATATGCTCTGGGTCTCGAGGAGCCCGGAGAGCGGGCCCCTGCCGTTCTTGTACCAGGTCTCGGCTATCTCCATGGACTGGCGCGCCTCGGGTATGAGGGAGTCCCGGTAGAGCGCGATTAGCTGCTCGTTTGCCTTAAGGTTGTGGTAGACGCCCTTTATGGAGTTGGTTACCTCGCGGGTGAGCGCGGCCCTTTCTTCGAGGGCCTCCGCAATGCCGAGCCCGGCTTCGTTTACCGCGGCCCGGTTCTTCCTGGACCAGAGCGGGATATTCAGCCCGAAGGTCAGGGCCACGGCGTCCCGGCCCGCGTCGTCTATCCCGGACATGGGCGGGTCCCCGGTGACGATGTAGTTAAGGCCCACGCGGAAGTCCGGGCGGTAGGCGTAGCCCGAGAGCCGCTTCTTAAGCTCGTTCTTTTCGACCCGGAGCCTCGAGATCCTCAGCTCCTGGTTCTCCGAACCCCACTCGTAGAGCTCGTCGAGGGAGTGGCCGAGGGGTTTTAGTATCGGCTCCGCCGGCGTTCCCACCGGCTCTCCGGGAGCGCGGTTCAAGAGGGCGTTCAGCCTCGCCTCCCGGGCAGAGCGCATCTCGCGCAGCGTTATGAGCATCGAGGACGCCTTGCCGTACTGCGTCTGCGCCCTTATGAGGCCGTCGAGCGCCTTCTCGTCTATCCCGTAGTTGGTGGTGGTTATCTTCGAGAAGTATTCGAGCACTGTCTTGTTCTCTTCGGCAAGCTCTATGGCGTGGTCTATGTAGTAGAGCTCGTAAAAGCTCTTCTTTATCTTCGCCGTGACGTCGCGTACGACCCGTTCGTAGCCGGTCCGGGCTATGGCGGCGTCCTTATTGACGACCTCTCCCTTAAGCGCGAGCTTTCCGGGGTAGGGGAGCTTCTGGCTGAGCATGATGATGTGGTCCTGCGAGCCGAGCCGGGTCTCTACCTTTTCTATCGGGAGGGTGTAGGTGAGCATGGGGTCGCTTAAGGAGGTCGCCTGCGGGTACTTTTCCGCCACACGCATCCACCGGAGTTTAGCCGCGCCTATGCGCGGGTTGTTCTCGACCCCGTATTCTATAAGTTCTTTAAGCGTTGCCGGCTCAATTGCAACGCCTTCGGCCCCGCCCCCCGCCCCCGCCCCTCGGCCCTCATCCGGGGAGAGTACCAGGGCGAGGGCGATGAGCAGGGGATATATCGAGGAAGCGCCCTTTTTGAACCCTGTTCCAGTCCCCATTTCTATTCTACGCCTTGTAGTATGCATGGCCAAAAAAAATCCTCCGTTATCCCTGTGTCTCGCAGTGGGTTTCGCACTCGTTGCCTACATCCTGGCCGTGCATGGAGCAGTGGTCCATATCGCAACTGTCGGTCGAAGCCAGGAGCGGCAGGGACAGGCCGAGGACGATCAAGGCGGCTATGGCCAGACTCGACGCCACCAGCCTCCGGGGCGGAACGGAGAGCCTTGGCTCCCCCCCCTCCCCCTCCACGAGCCTCTTTATCCTGCTTTCCGTCTCGCCGCTTCCCTTTATGGAGACGGGCAGCGGCAGGGGGGTAGACGTTCTTGCCACCTTAACGAGCGCGCTTGCGAGGCCGAGGCCGTTGCCGGTCTTCTTAACGACGCTGTCGTCGGCGGCCCTCTCGCTCTTCTCCCTCACCCGCTCGGCCAGCCACCCGACGAGCGGCAGGTAGAAGAGGGCGTTCCTGAAAAGCGAGAGGCAGAAGAATTTCAAGGTGTCCATATGTTTTCTGTGATGGGCCTCGTGCAGGAGGACCGCATGAGCCTCTTCCCTGGTAAGCCCCTTCAGGAGGCCCGTGGAGAGGTATACCCTGGGCCTTAGGAGCCCGTGGGTGAAGGCGGCCTTGAGCGAGTCGTCCTTTATGAGCACGACCCCGAGGTTTTTATCGAGAAGCGGGAGCTTTTCGATCGCGCTCCTCGCCCTCAGCCCGTCCGAGACCGCCTTAACCGAGGCGTAAACGAGCCCGCCCGAGACGAGCCCCGCCACCGCCCAGAGTGCCGAGGCCTTGAGTATCGACAGGTAGGGGAGGCAGAGCAACATCAGGTGCCGGCACCACTCGAGCGCCGCCCTTGTAAGCTCCATAAGGTAGGGGAGCCCCAGCGTAAGCCCGGCGACGGTGACGACAAAGAACGACGTGAGCGCCAGCAAGAGGTAGGGCATCTCTATTTCCCCCCCTTTATTTCCATCATTTCCAGCTTTTTTTTCTCTATGAGTTTCGAGAGCCTTTCGAGCTCCGAGGGGTCC
>JAZGJJ010000095.1 GCA_036482575.1 Thermodesulfobacteriota bacterium | reverse complement strand
GCCGCACCGGCTGAAAGGACGAGGGCGGCACAGATTGCCGTCATAAGGCTCTTATAGATCATTTCAGCTACCCTCCAGTGGTTGTTTGTGACGCATTTAAAAACAAGGGGGAAACCCGCTTATGGGGTTTTCCCCGGCATTGATGGCGCCCCCGAGACGACTCGAACGTCTGACACACGGATTAGGAATCCGATGCTCTATCCACTGAGCTACGGGGGCCAAGACTGAATGCCTGAGCGAAATATTCTACCATTAAGCCCGGCTTCCTTGCAAGGGGGAAATCCCCCCTTGACAGTTGCAGGCTTTTAATGTAGCCTTGGGGGGTAAGTAAAGAGTAGGATTTGTACGGTTGGGCATGAAATACCTTTGGTCGTACAAAACCACGACAGCTTATAAAAATTCAGAAAGGAGATTTTGTGCGATGCCAACAGGTAAAGTAAAATGGTTCAACGATTCAAAGGGCTTTGGCTTCATCGAGCAGGAATCCGGTGAAGACGTCTTTGTCCATCACTCGGCTATTCAGGCTGAAGGTTTTAAGACCCTCAGGGAAGGTCAGACCGTCGAGTTTGAGCTTGCAGAGGACGAAAAGGGCAAAAAGGCCATAAACGTTATCCCGCAGTAACGTCTATCTCTACTAAAAAAGGCCCCCATCATAATGGTGGGGGCCTTTTTTAGTAAGTGGCCGCTAAACTTCTGACGTTAGCGGTTTCTTTAGTACTTTAACAAAGAGAACGTCTTGTGGGGGGTGAGCTTATCCCTCCCCTTGAGCTCCTCGAGTTCCACTATGAAGGTGCACTCGACTATCTCCCCCCCCGTCTTGGTGACGAGCTCCGCCACGGCCGCGGCCGTGCCGCCCGTTGCGAGCAGGTCGTCGGCTATGAGCACCTTCTGCCCTTTCTCTATGGCGTCCTGGTGTATCTCGAGCGAGTCCTCGCCGTACTCGAGCGTGTAGGTGGCCTTGTGCGTCTTATGCGGGAGCTTACCGGGCTTCCTCACGAGCACCACCCCGGCCCCGAGCTTGTAGGCCAGCGCCGCGCCCACGATAAACCCCCTCGCCTCGATCCCCACCACCAGGTCTACAGGCCTTCCCACATAGCGGTGGCCGAGGAGGTCCACCATCCTCTGAAACGACACCGGGTCCTTGCAGAGGGTCGTGATGTCCTTGAAGACGATACCCTTTTTCGGGAAGTCCGGTATGTCGCGTATGCTCTCTTTAAGTTTCTCGACCATATCCCTATATCGATTCGGACGAGGTGATGTCGTTACGCTCTATAATCGTCTTGAGCTTGGCGAGCGCCCTCACCTCTATCTGCCGTATCCTCTCTCTGGTGACCCCGAAGAGCTGCCCTATCTGCTCGAAGGTCCGGGGCTCGCCGTCGAGGCCGAACCTGAGCCTTAAGACGGAGCCCTCGGTATCGTCGAGCATGTGCAGCCACCGGCGTACCTGGCTGTTCCTCTGCTCCGCGTCTATGGCATCGAAGGGCTCGGCCAGGTTTTCGTCCTTGAGCCTGTCGAGGAGCGTCTGCCCGGTCCTATCGGTCCCCCCTCCACCATCGTTGCCGCCCCGGTTCAGGGATGCGTCCAGCGAGCAACCTTTTCTCGCGACCATGGAGAGCTTCTTTACGTACCTGCCGCTGACCCCCATCATGCCGGCTAGTTCGGTCGTACTCGGCTCACGCTTGCGCTCGGCCTGGAACTGCCTTGAGACCTTGCCCATGCGGTATACGTCGTTGGTTACGTGGATAGGGAGCCTTACGGTCCTGCACTGGTTCAGCACGGCCCTCTCCACCGCCTGCTTTATCCAATAGGTGGCGTAAGTGGAAAACCTGCACCCCCTGCTGCCCTCGAAGCGCTCTACGGCCTTTATAAGGCCGATATTGCCCTCTTCTATAAGGTCCTGGAACGGGACCCCCCTGTGCCTGTGGCGCTTCGCTATGCTTACCACCAGCCGCAGGTTGGCCTCTATCATCCGCTCGCGGGCCCCTTTATCCCCTTCGGCGATAGACGCGGCAAGCCGCCTCTCATCTGCGGGGGAAAGGAGCGGATAGTTCCTTATGCCCCTGAAGTACGCCCCCACGGAGTCGGAAGTCGTCCCGGCCCCCTTCTCCGGCATCTTCCGAAGCCCTTCGTCCCTTGCGGTACGGCTTTTATTTCCTCTGGCCCTGATCTTTCTCGGCATTTTTTCCATAGCACCCTCCCGGTCTGTCAGTATTTATCCCGGATGTGTGCATCACGAAGGCTAATATTGTAACAGTAAGCGGCGCTTCAGGGCAAGAAAAAAAGCGGGTTACGGGTCTTCTTCTCCACCCTTACCTCGAAGTGAAGGTGGTATGTCGAGGCCCGCCCCGTATCCCCGACCCGGGCGATGGTCGCGCCTTTCTTGACCGAATCGCCGACCTTGACGAGGTTCTTGTCGTTGTGGGCGTACACGGTAAAGAAGTCGTCCGGGTGCTTTACTATCACCATGTTACCGTAGCCCCTCATCTTGTTGTCCGAGTGCACGACCTTGCCGGCGGCAGAGGCCTTTATGGGCGTGCCCTTAGGCGCCTTTATGTCTATCCCCTTGTGCATGTCCCCGCCCCTCATGCCGTAGGGGGAGATGAGCTTCCCCTTCACCGGCCAGGCGAACTTGCCCTTGTACGTTGTGACCTTCTTGTAGTGTCTCTTGGTCTCTTCCGGGGGTATGTAGGGGATGACTTTTTTGACCTTGCTCCTGCCGGGGATGAATATCCTCTGGCCGACCTTTATGAAGGTCGGGTCCTTTATGTCGTTTAGCTCGGCGACCTCCTGGATGTCCACCCCGTAGGTGTAGCATATCCTCCAGAGCGTCTGTCCGCGCTCGACCTTATGGTATACCCCTTCCCTCTTGAGGTATATCCCTTGCCTGGGGGTGGCGCAGCCGTAAGCGAGGAAAAGTACGAGGGCCCCGGCAAGAAGGGGCTTCATCCACGAGAGAGGGGGGCGAGG
>JAZGJJ010000094.1 GCA_036482575.1 Thermodesulfobacteriota bacterium | reverse complement strand
GGCCATCCGCCTTTGCTCTGGGCCGGCTCCGGGGTACGGGGGTGGGGGGGGCGGGGTAAGGACGGAGTTATAGCTGTGCGTCACGCACCAAACGCCGGTTCGTACCTTGACACTAAGCGCTTAGTGGAGTATGCTATTAGTAGCCTGGACATGGGGCTAAGGAAGGGAGGTGACATCATGGGGACCGCGACAGTGCGAATACCCGAGGAAAAGAGGGACATCCTGAAGGTCATAGCGGGGCTGGAAAAGACCGAGATAAAAGAGATCCTCACCGGCCTCATAGACGAGTACATCGATAGACACAGGGAGACCCTCGAACTCCTCTCCCGGCCCGACTGGATCGAGGCCATTAACAAGGGCAAGGAGGAAGTCAGCAAAGGGGTAAAGGGCAAGGGGCTTGAAGATCTGGCGGATTGAGCTAAAGCCTGCCTCCGAGAAGCAGTACCTGAAGCTCGACGGGAAGACGAGGGAGAGGGTCAAGACCGCCTTAAAGTCCCTCGAAAAGGAGCGGGACCCCTTGCTGCAGCCCAACGTCAGGCCGCTTACCGGAGAGCTTAAGGGGGACTACCGCCTGAGGGTCGGGGAGTGGAGGGTGCTTTTCACACCGGACAGGGAAAAGAAGCGCATCTATGTCTACGCGATACTCCCGCGCGGGAAAGCTTATTGAGGTCCGGCGGCCCGTGACGGGCCACAGTAACTCCGTCCTTCCCCCCCCGTTCGCCCTGAGCCTGTCGAAGGGTGAAGTTGAAGGTTGTCATCCTGAATTTATTTCAGGATCTCGGGGTTTCTATACTGCTTGAGACTTGTGGCTTGGCAATTGGGATTTGTCTTCCTGTGGGAGGGTGAACAGGATTCAAAGACTTGCAGAAAACGGGCGTTGGCCTTATTTCCCCCATAAGGGGTAGAGAAACTGTCAGGTTAGGTGCAACTAAGTGAGATCGAAAAGCCCTGGAATTGAATCTTTAGACGCATTGTATTCATCTTCTGAACAACGTAAATATTGCATAGCAGTATCTTTGGAAATTAGATTCTCCTGTTCCGCCAAAACAACAACCCCTGCGAAAAATCCTCTTCTACTAATCGGCACACTTTCAATCGGGAAATAATCAGTTGTAAATGATTCGCGTCCTTTCCATTCATCTGTCGGGTCGGTATTTTCAGCAACAAACGAATCAAGGTCTTCAGTCCTATATAAGCCATTCCAAACCTGATACCGTGCTAACGTAAAGCTAACACCAAAATTTTCCATAACTGCTCTAAGGCTGCCTTCTTTCTTATAAATTTTTGCAGCGACCCTTTGAGGTGCTAGAAATTCAGCAGCAAAAGCGTTAGCTCTTTGTTCAACGTAGTCTATTCCTATGTCGGATGACCATGCTTTATCAATTTCATCATACTGGTCAACTCGGATACGCTCTAAATTCTGATCTGGATCCCAGAGCAAATGTCCAAGCTCATGAGCTATCGTCGCTCTACGTATCCAAACATTTTCATTCCTCCCCGAAATATTAACAACGATACCGCGCAATTCATTGTTAGCAACTGTAGCACCGGCTATGGAATCGGGCAATTCAGATTGGATTACAGGTAAAGCCAATTTGTCTATGCATAGTTCGCGCAAGCTACTAATTGGCGCATCCTGAGCAATCCCCAGTTTATCACGTGTTTTCTCAGCCAAGTCATATCCGATTTGCCACGCCCGATAAGAAGCATCACCTAAATCATCATTTGGTAAAAATTTACTGACTGCTTCATTCCTTTTAATTTTTAGCCATTCCCGAAGACGATCTTCAATGGCAATGAGCCAAGCAGCTTCAGAAAATGAAATAACTGTTTTTGAATTCAAGTTTCTTTCTTCTCTCAGAGTCTTTAGGCGCAATGCAAGAGGGTTGTCCCCCTTAAGCCCCCCTTGAAAAGCAATTTTTCTCTCATCAAGGCCGAGGTATTGTGCTACAAGCTCTAAGTCGCGTATAGGATTTCTTTTCTTTGGATTTTCGATAGTATTAATTTGGTCTACAGGCAAACCCAAAGCATTAGAAATATCTTCATCGGTCAGGCCTAGCGCTTCTCTGCGTGCCTTGAATGTTCGTGCAGGCTCTTCTTTCGATTCCACAAGAATAGCAGTACCGTCAAAAAATGCTTTTTCCAATACGTCTAACCTAAAAGTCTGCAGTGCTTCCCATGCAGATAACTGCCTGCCTTGTGCCCCTTCTCTACATATCGATAATTCATCTTGACTCCGCACGAATATTCTCTTTGATGATCTCGCGCGCTCCTCTGCGGTTGTTCCGCTACTTTCTGCTCCAAAAATACTTTCCAATTTATTATCAGGTGTGGACATATTCTCCCCTTGCAAGACTATAAGGCCAATTACGATCTGAATCCCATCCTAGACTTGCTACCTTATATCCCAAACGACGAAATGCATCACAAATATCCTCAAGTTCTTGCGAATCCCGTGGAGGGTACCTACCCGATGCACCAGAAATGTAAATAGTATCTTCTGACTGAAACCATATTTCCCCACCACAATAGGCCTTTTTGCCACCGGTCAAGTTTGTATGTGTTGCCCTTTTGCTCTCAAGAAATTCAACCTTTCCAGACTTTTCCAGGATCCTTGGTGATGAATCTTTTTGGATGACCCAAATGAATTTAGCTCTATCGGAGTTCCTTTCACTTAGGTCTTGTGGCGGCATGCCACAAACAAGATCACTGATTGGCGCGATTTTTATCTGAACAACTCCGTGCTCTTCTGAAAGCAGAAAGCACTCATCCTTATTTTTGATTCTTGAGGAGTCTGGCCCTCTCTCCGTATACTTTGAACGATATTCATCCATAACTTAAGTGCTACTTTAGATGCCAGGCCAAAAACCCCAGTAAAAAAAGTAAGAAAGGGGGCAGATTTATTTTCCTACTTGTAACCTATTAACTTTTACTCCTTTTTCTCCTGATTTTCAACCCCTAAGTTTTACGGCGAGCTCAAGTGTGGATTACGGAGTCCGGATTGTGGAATAAAAAACAAATCCGCAATTCGCAATCTGCAATCCCCAATCCTCCCGCCTCAACCCCTCTGAGCCATGCTGCCCAAGACCTCCTCCTGCACCAGATCCCATACCTCGCGTTTCAGTTCCAGAAATCTATCGGTAAGTTGCACGTCCATCTTCCGCGGGCGGGGGAGGTCGTTATCGTAGACCGCCTTGACCCGGCCCGGCCGGGCGCTCATGACGACGAGCCGGTCGCTTAAGATGAGCGCCTCGTCTATGGAGTGCGTTATGAATATCACGGTCTTGCCGGACTCCCGGACGATCTTTAATAGTTCCTGCTGCATGATCTGGCGGGTCATGGCGTCGAGTGCGGCGAACGGCTCGTCGCACAGCAGCACGTCCGGCTCGTTAGCGAGAGCGCGGCTCAGGGCAACCCTCTGCTGCATGCCGCCGGACAGCTCTCCTGGGTAGGCGTCCTCGAATCCCGTTAGGCCTACCATCTCTATCCACTTCATTGCTTTTTCGTAGCGCGCGGTTTTCGCCTCACCCTTGAGGCGCGCGCCGAAGGCCACGTTATCCAGGACCGTCATCCAGGGGAAGAGCGCGTAGCTCTGGAATATCATGCCGCACCGGGGTTCGACTCCGGTTATTTCCTTCTCGTCGAGGACTATCTTCCCGGCGCTCGGCGTTATGAAGCCCGCGAGCATATTAAGGAGCGTGCTCTTGCCGCAGCCCGAGGCCCCGACAACGCAGACCACCTCGCCGCGCGCGACGTCGAAGGAGAACTCCTTTACCGCACCGACCTCGCCCTTCCTCGTGGGAAATATTTTTGATACCGCGTCTATACGTATAAGGGGTTCGGCCATTACTGTCCGCCTCCTTGCCTCTGCCACGGGAGCAGGAACTTTTCAGCCCCCTTGAAGACGATATCGAGGAGCAGTACGGTAAGGCTTATCGCGAGCATCCCGACGAGCACCTGTCCCGTATCCGACCACTCCTTGGCCGTCCAGATGCGGAAGCCGAGGCCGCTGTTGGCCCCGACCATCTCCGCCGATATGACGCAGGTCCATGCGATGGCGAGCACCACCTTGAGGCCGCTAAGGATGTTCGGCAGAGCGCCGGGGAGCACGACGTGTAGTATGACCTGGGAGTGTGAGGCCCCGAGGTTACGCGCGGCGCGGGTAAGTATCGGGTCCACCCGCATGGTGGCGTCGGTGGTATAGACGAGTACCGAGGCGAAGCAGCCCATGAAGACTATCGCGTACTTCTGCTCCTCTCCTATGCCGAGCCAGAGCATGGAAAGCGGTATCCAGCTGAGCGCGGGGAGCGGCCGTATAATCGAGATTATCGGGTTGAAGAGCGCCCGTATAAAGGGGCTCATGCCCATTATAAGGCCGCACGGCACGCCAATCGCGGCACTCAGGACGAAGCCCGTAAGTACACGGCCGGCGCTAACCCGGATGTCGCTTAAGAGTACGGCGTCCGGCCCGGTCGAGAGTTCTTTCATCCGGAGCAGTACCTTCGATGGCGGCGGCAGAAAGAACGGATCTATCAGCCCCGCCCGCACCACCGCCTCCCACAGGCCGAGGAAGACCAGAAGGCCCGCGGAGCCGATAACGGCGAGTTGCCATAAGTCGTAAGGCTTTCTGTCCATAAGGTAAGGTGAAGGGGAGAGAAGGTTACGGGCCGTCCGTTTGGATTATGTCCGGGGGTGCTATGTCCGGCGGGACTATATCCATCCTGACCCACTTCCTGAACTCGGGTCTCTCGGGTATGGCCTTTATGTCGTCGAGCAGTATGTCGATCACGTACTCGGCCTGGCCGAAGATGCCCGTGTCGCTCATAACACTCTTCTGGTCGGCCGCGCCGTGCCAGACGAACTTTCCGATGTTGGCCTTTATGATCTCAATATCCTGCTGGATGTAGGTGCCCTGCACGAGTGCGGCGGCTTCTCCGGTGTTGGCCTTGACCCAGTCGAGCGCCTCGAAGTAGGCGGCCATGAAGCGCTTGGCGCGCTCGACGTCCGCGTCCACCCATTCGCTGCCGATTACGAGCACGTCCGGGCCGGTCATGGTGCCGAACTTCTTGTAGACCTCCGTGTCGGTGTCCATGCCGAGCACCGTTGCGCCCTCGACCTCCTTTAACTGCGAGAAGCCCGGCTCCCAGATGAGGGCGGCGGCGACGTTGCCCGCGCGGAAGACGGCCGGTACGTCGCCCACCTCGAGGTTAACGAGTTCCACGTCTTTATTCGGGTCGAGCCCGTTCTCCTTAAGGAGCATGCGGGCCGTTATGTCCACGGACGAGCCGAACGGGAAGCCGACCTTCTTCCCCCGAAGCTCCTCGAAGCTCTTTATACCGGGCTTCGCCACCATGCCCTCGAAGCCCGGAGCTATGTCCTGGTTGCCGACCCAGTAGAAGCGCGTGTTGCCGTGGGCCATGGCGCTCAGCATTGCTATCTCGCCGAGGCTCGCGAACTGGGCCTCGCCCGAAGAGATGGCGTTGAGCCGGTCCATGCTCTTTCCTATGAAGCGCCACTCCACGTGGAAGCCCGCGTCTTTGAAGATTCCCCGCTCCATACCGACCCAGACGGGTATGTGTCCGTACCACTGCGAGCCGACGGCTACGAGGTGCTCCGTCTCCGTCTTGTCCTGGGGTGCGGGTGCGGCTTCCTCCTGATTTCCACAGCCAACCGGAAAGAGCAGCATGGCCGAGAGGAGCGCAAGAGGCGCGTATCTTCTAAATGTCGTAAGAGTGTGGTTCCGTGGCATTTTCCGTCTCCTGTATAGTTCGCGCCCCCATTCAAACACATGACGGCCCCGAATTCAATGGATATCTCCGTGCTGCATGGCACCCTGAGGGTGTTTCAATTCCGAGGCGACCGTTCGGGGTGTGCGCATGAAAGTTGCAATGGGGGCGCATACACGTTAACCGTGCGGCAGCACCTTGACCACCACCCCTTTTGTTGATAGAATCGAAATTCCTTTAAGGAGGCGGGTTTGGACGAAGAAGCTGCGGAAAACATGGAAAACATGGAAAACATAGCCTGTGGTGACGGGTTCGGGGTAAAGAGGCTCGTCGTGGGGGCGCTCGATGTGAACTGCTACGTCGTGTGGGACACGGCCTCGCGCGAGGCCGTGGTTATAGACCCCGGAGGGGACGCGGATCTCATAGGGGAGGTAAT
>JAZGJJ010000093.1 GCA_036482575.1 Thermodesulfobacteriota bacterium | reverse complement strand
AAATCCAGACTGGTGGCCAGAAGCAAAGTCGTAAACGGCAAGGTCGAAACCATAGACATTTGCCTGGAGTGCTGGTGGACCAAAGAAATCAACGTCGATTTAGAAGATGGAAAAAGAAAATCTAGAGAAGGTGGTAAAGGAAGCAGGCTTCAACAGTATGAACGATTTTATCAAGACCAATCTTCATTATCTTCCTGGAAGCAAACAAAGGCTCCCCCCAAGTGTTGCACTTTTCCATTGAACCCGCGCTCTTCTATACTGTTATTGATGAGAACTACCAAATGAGATTAATTATTACCACTTTCTATTCTTATAGGCATCCATTGATTTAACAAACGAATCCCTAAACCCCTCCCCACGCTCTTTTATGTTGTCCAATTCCTCTTTTGACATTAGAGTTGTCTTGTCACTAAAAAAATGATCGCACGATTTGCATCTATATCTGGAACCAAATGCGGCAAACTCCATCTCAACCTTATCGCCTTCGTTACATTTAGGGCATTTAATAGCCATTTGTCTCCCCCTTTCTATTCAACAAGCGTACGATTGAAGAGCTACCCCTAACCCTTGTGCTCCTCTTCTCTCTTCCCCCCCCCTCTTCACTATAGGCCTTTTTCATCGCAACCCACTCAAAGGCTTTGTTCAACACTAATATTACACGAGAGATTTTGTGTTTGTCAAGGCTTTTGGTGCTTTGGTGCTGGTCCTTGTCGTCCTTGTAGCCGACGTCCAGGGCGACCTTGCGTATTTCGATTTTTTGCCGTCTTTCTCTACCTTGTTCACAAATATGCTGGCGGAGCGCTTGCCGACCCCCGGAATTTCTGGTATGGTCTGTAGCCTATGGCTCTTAACGTTATAATAGCTACCCCCGAGGCCGTGCCGTTCGCCAAGACCGGAGGGCTCGCCGACGTGGCCGGCTCGCTGCCCAGGTCCCTGAAGGCGCTCGGCTGTAACGTCTCCATCTTCATGCCGCTCTACAGGTCGGTAAAGGAGGGGGGCTTCAAGGGGGAGTCCATGGACCTGCAGATACCCATACCCATCGGCAAGAGGGTTATCCACGTCGAGGTCTTCAGGAACGAGATCCACGGCATCCCGGTCTACTTCCTCAAGAGGGACGAGTTCTTCGACAGGAGCTACCTCTACGGCACCCCGGACGGAGACTACTTCGACAACCTCGAGAGGTTCACCTTCTTCTCCCGCGGGGTGCTGGAGGCCGCCAGGGCGCTAAATATCGAGCCGGACGTGATCCACTGCAACGACTGGCAGACAGGGCTCATACCGGCGTACCTCTCCGACACGTACAGGCAGTCGTTCCCGGAGACCGGGACGCTCTTTACCATACACAATATCGCCTACCAGGGGGTATTCCCCTCCTACCTCTTCAACGTGACGGGGTTGACCGACGAGGTCTTCAACACGGAGGGGATAGAGTTCTGGGGGAAGCTTAACCTCCTTAAGTCCGGCATGGTCTTCTCCGATATAGTGAGTACCGTCAGCGAGGGCTACAGCCGGGAGATACAGACCCCGGAGTACGGCTGCGGGCTCGAGGGGGTACTTAAGAAGAGGAAGAAGGACCTCCACGGCGTTTTGAACGGGGTGGACTATACGGAGTGGAACCCACGCACCGACGACCTTATACCGGCGAACTTCTCCGAGAGATCTCTCAGGGGCAAGGGGGTCTGCAAGAAGGACGTCATAAAGGAGTACGGTCTGAAGCTCGGCAGGCGCACGCCGCTTTTGGGGCTCATCTCCCGCCTTGCCGACCAGAAGGGGCTCGACATACTGGCCCGGGCCATGGGGGACCTTATCGAGCTCGACCTGGGGCTGGTGATACTCGGCACCGGCGAGAAGAAGTACCACCGCCTTTTCGAGAAGCTGGCCCGCCGCTGGCCCGACCGGCTCGGGGTAAGGACCACCTTCGACAACACGCTCGCCCACAGGGTAGAGGCGGGATGCGACATTTTCCTCATGCCATCGAGGTACGAGCCCTGCGGACTGAACCAGATATACAGCCTCCGCTACGGAACGGTGCCGCTGGTGAGAGCCACCGGCGGGCTCGACGACACCATAAAGGACTATAAGAAGAACGAAGGCAACGGCTTTAAGTTCAAGGAGTACTCTTCAAAGGCCCTGGTAGAGAAAGTCAAGGAAGCGCTTTTGGTGTACAAGGACAAGAAGGCCTGGCAGGCGCTTCAGAAGCGCGCCATGAGGGAGGAGTTCTCCTGGGAGAGGTCCGCGGAGAAGTACATGGATCTCTACCGGGAAGCCGCCGGGCGGCACAAACGGTAAGCACCCCTGCCTTAAAAAACCGCACCACACGACCGGAATACGATTAAAACCCCACTTTAGACAGGTGGCACGGAACTTGCTTTACTTCCTATGGTATGAGGAAGATAGCGGTAATAGACGACGACGCCTCGGGCAGGCTGGTCCTGAAGGGGCTCCTCGAGGAGAGGGGACTTTCGGTGGTGGCCGAAGGCGGGAGCGGGGACGAAGCCCTTGGTATATGCAGGGACTTCTCCCCGGACGTGGTGGTTATGGACGTGAAGATGCCCGGGGTGGACGGCATAGAGGCCGCAGCGGAGATAGCCCGGCACCACCCGACGCCGGTGGTGCTCCTTACCGCAAGCGAGGACGAAGAGACCGTGAGCCGCGCGGCCGGGGCCGGGATCATGGCCTATCTCGTGAAGCCCGTAAGGGGGGAGGAGCTCCTTCCCGCGGTGGAGCTCGCCGTGGCGAGGTTCCGGGAGTTCGAAAAACTGAAGAAGGAAAACGAGGACCTTAAAGACACCCTCGCGGCGAGGAAGCTCGTGGAGAGGGCAAAGGGTCTCCTTATGGAAAGGGACGGCATCTCCGAGAGTGAGGCCTTTACGAGGATACAGAAGATAAGCATGGACAGGAGAAAGCCCATGAAGGAGGTCGCCGAGATCGTCATCGCCGCGCTTGAAGGTCTTGGATAGTCCGATGCGGAGCGTGCTCGTCATCCAGCAGGTAGCGCACGAGGGGCTCGGTACGATTGCCGCGGCACTCCGCTCTATCGGGTTCAGTGCCCGCTGCATCAGGGTCTACGCGGGTGAGAGGGTGCCGAAAGAGGTTGCCCCGCCAGACGAAGCCCTCATAGTTCTCGGCGGACCCATGGGCGTCTATGAGGAGGACAAGAATCCCTTTATAAGGGACGAGCTTCGGCTTATAGAGTCGGCCGTGAAGGCTGGTGTTCCGGTGCTGGGGATATGCCTCGGGGCCCAGCTCATGGCGAAGGCCGCGGGCGCTCGTGTCTATAAGGGTAAATCGAAGGAGATAGGCTGGTACGACGTCAGCCTTACCCCGGACGGCATGAGAGACCGTTTGTTTTCGGGGCTTCCTCAGACGATGAAAACATTTCAGTGGCACGGGGATACGTTTGACGTGCCGCGCGGCGGCACGCTCCTTGCCTCGAGCGAGGAGTTCCCCTCCCAGCTTGTGCGTATGGGGCGGAACGCCTACGCCTTTCAGTTCCACCTCGAGGTCACGGAGGCCATGATTTGCGAGTGGCTTTCCGTGGATGAGAACAGAGAAGAAATCGAAAAGCTCGAAGGGGCAATAGACCCGGAGAAGATTATAGAAGAGACCCCGGCCAACATACCCGCGCTCCACGCTGTCGGGGATGCGGTGTTCCGGAGGTTTTTCCGTAGTGCAAAACCGGAAAAAATGTATCGCGGTGCGCCACGGTACGATTGATTAGTAAGCACCGGTGGTCAAAAGCTGTGCAACCCCGTCTCTCCCGCCCTTTCTAATCCGTGTTTTCTCCAGTTTTTCTCCGTTTTCTCCGATAAAACCGTTCTGGCATCAACTTTGCAATGCTACTTAAGGAAGTTGCAAGAAAGGCGAAGGCGCCTTTCCCCGAGTACGAGGGTTGGCGTTTTCTTCCATATTTTCCATTTTTCATGGCAGAACAAAAAAGCGAAACAAGAAGGAGGAGATCATTATGAGGATTAGGGGATTAGCGGTTTTGGTTTTACTCGCGGGTTTCATGGCCGTATCCGCCGGCACCGCCAGGGCCTTCGAGGCCTCCGGCGAGGGCGGGGTAGACATACTCACGAACTACGTCTGGAGGGGGCAGAACCTCGTCAACGACGGAATGGTCCTGCAGCCCACGCTGGGCATCACCACCGACAGCGGCTTCGGCATGAACTTCTGGGCCAACTATGTCACCAAGAAGGTGGATGACACGTCCGGCGGTGAGATCCACGAATCCGGTGAAAGCACCGAAACGGACCTTACCCTTAACTACGGCACTTCCCGGGGGAAGGTCTCTCTGGAGGTGGGCTATATACACTACGACCTCAAGGACGTCGAGGATACTCAGGAGGTCTACTTTACGCTGAGCTACGATACGTTCCTGAGCCCGTCGCTTACCTACTATCACGACTTCGACGAGGGCAACGGCGGCTTCCTCGTGGCCTCGGTGGGGCACTCGTTCGGCCTGCCGAGGGAGATGTCCCTGGACCTCGGCGCATCGGCGAGCTACAACTTCGACAACGAGATCATGGGCGTGGACGAGGACGGAGACGAATTCACCGACTTCTATAACGGCGAGGTATCGGCCGCGTTGAACATCCCCGTCACCAAGAACATAACCATAGTGCCGAAGCTGGCCTACAGCTTCCCGCTGTCCAATGACGCCGATGATGCCATCGAGGCGATAAACGACGCCTCCGGAACCGGCACCGAGGAGGACGTCTTGTACGGGGGTGTAGGGGTCTACTTCAGTTTCTGACCGCACAATAGATATAAGGGAGGTAACAGGATGAAGAAGATAGAGGCGATAGTAAAACCGTTCAAGCTCGACGAGGTCAAGGAGGCCCTGCACGACATGCATATCGACGGCATGACCGTTAGCGAGGTAAAGGGGTTCGGCCGGCAGAAGGGCCATACCGAGCTTTACAGGGGGGCCGAATACGTGGTGGACTTCCTGCCCAAGGTAAAGATAGAGGTGGTAACGACCGACGAACTGGCGGCGAAAGTGGTCGAGGCCATCCTCGGGGCCGCGAAGACCGGCAAGATAGGGGACGGCAAGATATTCGTCTCCACGGTGGAAGAGACAGTCAGGATAAGGACCGGAGAGAAGGGCAAAGAGGCCCTTTAAGAGGATCTAAACCAGTCGAATTCTTTCTTCGATCAACGACGATCAAGAGGAGGTAAGAAGATGAAAGGCTTAAGCGGCGAACTTGGCGGCATGTCGAGTGCTTACAGGCATTTTACCGGGTACGGAGGGTTTTTGAAGACAGTAATGTTTTTATTCCTGGTCCTTGGCGTGGTCCCGTTTTCCTGGGGTTCCGAGGGGGCCGGCGAGATAGACAAGGCGGACACGGCCTGGATAATGGTCTCCACGGCTCTCGTTATGCTCATGACCCCGGGGCTCGCCCTTTTTTATGCCGGCATGGCGCGTAAGAAAAACGTGCTCGGCACGATGATGCACAGCTTCTTCATACTATGCCTTATAAGTATCATGTGGGTAATGTGGGGCTACAGCCTCTCCTTCGGTAAGGATATAGGCGGGTTCGTCGGCGGGCTTAACCACCTCTTCCTTAACGGCGTGGGTACCGAGGCCAACGGGACGATACCGCATCTCGTCTTTATGATGTTCCAGGGGATGTTCGCGGTCATAACGGTCGCCCTTATTACCGGCGGCTTCGCGGAGAGGATAAAGTTCTCGGCCATGGTTATCTTCAGCCTCCTGTGGGCGACCTTCGTATACGCCCCGCTCTGCCACTGGGTGTGGGGAGGGGGATGGCTCGGGGAACTCGGGGCGCTCGACTTCGCCGGCGGCATGGTGGTGCACATAAGCTGCGGCGTCTCGGCTCTGGTTGCGGCCCTTGTCATAGGCAAGAGGAGGGGATATCCGAAGGAGCTCATGCCCCCGCATAACCTCGGGCTTACGATTATAGGCATGGGGCTTCTCTGGTTCGGGTGGTTCGGCTTCAACGCCGGGAGCGCGCTCGCGGCCGACGGCATCGCGGCACTGGCGTTCGTAACGACCAACACCGCGGCCGCCATGGGAGCGCTTACCTGGGTCTTCGTCGAGTGGGTCCACAGGGGCAAGCCGACCGTGCTCGGTGCGGTATCCGGTGCCGTTGCCGGACTCGGATCCATAACCCCGGCCGCCGGCTTCGTCGGGCCCGGCTCGGCTATTATAATCGGCCTTGTGGGCGGCGGGCTCTGCTACTGGGCCGTCAGCGTCATCAAGCCCAGGCTCGGCTATGACGACACGCTCGACGTCTTCGGCATACACGGCGTGGCCGGCACGTGGGGGACGCTCTCGGTGGGGCTCCTGGCCTCGGTCGGCGCAAGCGGCCTCTTCTTCGGGAACCCGGGCCAGCTCTTCAAGCAGATTATAGGGGTCGGGGCGACCATCGCCATCTCGGTCGTCGGTACATTCGTAATACTTAAGGTGGTCGACGCGGTTGTGGGCCTCAGGGTAACGGAAGAAGAAGAGATAGAGGGGCTCGACTACTCGCAGCACGGCGAAAGCGGCTATACATGGTAAGCCGGTGCGAAGGTTAACGAGGTCCCCGCAAGGAAACTAAAAAAACTCGCAGCACGGCGAGAGCGGTTATACCTGGTAGAGCGGTTTGGTTAAGGTCTTTCACGGTACAGCGTAGTACCGTTACGGGATAAACGGTGAGGCAAGGGCGCCTTTCCGCGGGTCACGATGGTTAAGTGTCCGCGGAGGGTCGCCCTTTTGTTTTTTCAAGCGGGTACGGCGCGTTAAAATCTATAGTAGACAAATAATAGACAAGGAGGTAGTTGGAAATGAAAAGGATACCGTTGGCCGCCGTCATGGTGGTGTTCCTCATTGGTCTTTTCTCTCTCTTGATGCCGGAGTTGGCCTTTGCGGAGGAGGAGGCCAAGATAGATACGGGTGACACCGCGTTCATACTGCTGTGCACCGCGCTCGTGATGCTCATGACGCCCGGGCTCGCGTTCTTCTATTCCGGCATGGTCCGGGGGAAGAACGTGCTCGGTACCATGATGCACAGCTTCTTTATACTGTGCCTTATAAGCATTCAGTGGGTGCTCTGGGGCTACACGCTGGCCTTCGGCCCGGACATGGGTGGGGTCGTCGGGGGGCTTGCCCATCTGGGGCTTGCGGGCGTGGGGCAGGAGCCCAACGGCACCATTCCCCACTACGTCTTCATGATGTTCCAGGGGATGTTCGCCATAATAACGGTGGCGCTTATAACCGGCGGGGTCGCGGAGAGGATGAAGTTCTCGGCATTGATCGTTTTCAGTCTCCTGTGGGCCACTATCGTATACGACCCGCTCTGCCACTGGGTGTGGGGAGGGGGATGGATCGGGGAGATGGGGGCGCTCGACTTCGCCGGCGGGACGGTCGTGCACATAAGCTCGGGCGTCAGCGCGCTCGTCGCGGCCATAGTCATAGGCAAGAGGAGGGGGTACCCCACGGAGCCCATGCCGCCTCATAACCTCGGCTATACGCTTCTCGGCACGGCGCTCCTGTGGTTCGGGTGGTTCGGTTTCAACGCGGGGAGCGAGCTTGCCGCCGACGGCGTAGCCGGGCTCGCCTTTGTGGTGACGAATACGGCGGCGGCCGCGGGCGCGCTTGTCTGGGTCTTCGCCGAGTGGATACAGAGGGGCAAGCCCACGGCACTCGGCGCCGCGTCCGGCGCGATAGCGGGCCTTGTGGCCATAACCCCGGCCGCGGGCTTCGTCGGGCCCATCTCCTCGATAGTGATAGGCGGGGGCGCGGGGGTCATCTGCTACATGGCCGTAAGCTACCTGAAGCCGCTTCTCGGCTACGACGACTCGCTCGACGTCTTCGGCATACACGGTATAGGCGGCACCTGGGGGGCGATAGCCACCGGACTCTTCGCCTCTGTCGGGGCCGAGGGGGCGTTTTTCGGAAACCCGGGCCAGCTGGTCATACAGCTTAAAGCGGTTGTGGCCACCTGGGTGCTCGCCGGTGTGGCGACCTTCGTGATACTGAAGGCACTCGATGCGGTGATGGGACTCCGGGTAAGCGAAGAGGATGAGATGGAAGGGCTCGACATATCCCAGCACGGCGAGAGAGGCTATAACCTGTAGCGGCCTATCGAGCGAAGATGCGTTTCCGCAAGGAAGCTAAAAAAATCTCAGCACGGCGAGAGGGGATATAAGCTGTAATCGGTACACCGATTGTATCGACATAACCGAAGATAGAGGCAAGGGCGCCTTTTCCGGAGACCAGAGGATGGAACGGTCCGGGGAAGGCGTTTTTGTTTTCGGGAGGTTTGAATGGGGGTAATAAACGATAACGTTTCGAGGAGGCGGTTTCTCTCGGGGGCCTTTATGGGTTTCGGGCTCACACTCGGGCTAGGGACACTGGCCCTGAGGTTCTTCCAGTTCCTCATCCCCGAGGTAAAGGCCGCCAGGTTCGAGGAGGTCCTCGTTGGGCTGAAGTCGGCCATACCCTCGGGCGGCCTCACCATGGAGGTCGGGGGCAACCCGCTCACCATCCTGAAGGCCGGAGACGAGGTGGTCGCCTTCAGCCGCGTGTGCACGGACCTGGGGTGCCTGGTTTCATGGGATAAGGTGGGCGAGCGGTTCGTCTGTCCCTGCCACCAGGGGATCTACGACAGGGACGGTAAGAACATCTCGGGCCCCCCGCCGAGGCCGCTCGACAGGTTCGAGGTGGTGGAGAAGGGGAAGCACGTCTATGTAAAGGTTAAGGCGAGGGCGGTATAAGAGGCAGTACCGGTCTTCAGTTACCGGTTATCAGTGCAAGGCGAAAAACATTAACCCGATAACCGGAAACCTATAACCGATAACTGTTACCCGTTAAGCGGTATTAGCACTATGGAAAACGCCATGGAAAATATAAAAGAAAAATCCTTGAAGGACAAGGTTATCGACCTCGTCCAGGAGGACGTGCCCGACCACCTCCACTTCTGGCCCTATTCGCTCGGGGCCATACCGCTCGTGCTGTTTTTGATACTTGCGGTGACGGGCATACTCATGACCTTTTACTATATACCGCACCCGGAGAAGGCCTATGACAGCGTGCGGGAGATAACCTACGGTATCTACCTCGGTTACTTCATAAGGGGGCTCCACAAGGTGGCGGTGAACTTCATGGTGCTCTTCCTGCTTTTCCATATCGTAAGGGTCTTCTTTACGAGGGGTTACAGTGGGGGTGGCGCGGTCAAGTGGGTAATGGGCGCGCTGGTCTTCTTCACCACGCTCGCCCTCGGGTTTACCGGGTATTCGCTCGTCTACGATAACGTCTCCTACTGGGGGACGGTCGTCGTGACGACCATGGCGGGGGAGGTGCCGCTGGTGGGTAAGCCGCTCCTCTATCTCCTGAGGGGCGGCGAGGAGATATCGGAGATAACGCTCCTGAGGCTCTACGACCTCCATACCAAGCTGCTGCCGCTGCTTATAGTCCTTCTTATCGGGGCGCATATAGCGGCTACGAGGCTCGTGGGCTTCGCGAAGGTGGAGGGCCTTGGTGGAGAGCACCCCTTCTGGCCGGACCACGCCGTTAAGGTGGGCGTCATCACACTGGGGCTGCTTATAATAATGGTCAACCTCGTTCTCATATTCCCTCCGGGCCTCGGCGAGATGGCCGACCCGGTTCTTGTGGCCGAGGACGTATCGCCTCCATGGTACTTCTCGGCCTCGTACCAGTGGATAATCATTGCGCCGAGGGAGCCGGCGCTCTTCGTGATGCTCATCTTCCCCGTGCTCTTTATCTGCTACCCGTGGATAGACAGCTTCCTCGAGGGCAGGGGGTATGAGATGGCGAAGGTGAATATGGCCGTGGGTACGGTCGTGATAGTGGCCTTCCTATGGCTGACGCTCTGGGAGATTTTTTAAATCCGTAGCAAGCTGCGGAGTAGTTTATGAATATAAACGGAGGTAAGTAAGATGGATATAAAGACCGGGAACTTCATAAAATATCTTATCGGCGTCATGAGCCTTATACTATTCACCGCGCTTACGGTCGCGGGCTACGTAAGCGTCATGGAGACAAGGGAAGAGGTGCCGAGGCCTTTTGTAAGGGCTAAGACGAAGGTGTGCCTGGACTGCCACATGGACAAGGGGCTTAGCAAGGGGGCCATAAGGGACTGGAAGCTTTCGGTGCATGCCAGGAAGGGGATAGGGTGCAACGAGTGCCATATACCGGTCGAGGGCGCGCCGGAGAGGATAGCCGGGATGGCCACGAGCTGCGAGGACAAGGACGTAAGGCGCGAGGTGGGCGCGGCTAACTGCAAGTCATGTCACGAGGAGAAGGTTACGGAGTTCCAGGCGGGCAAGCACTCGAAGGCGTGGCTCGCCATGGAGGCCATGCCTACGACGGCGGACCAGCCGCACGTGATAATGGCCGGAGAGAAGGGGTGCGGCGGGTGCCACAAGATAGGCAGGGACGGCGGCCAGTGCGACTCCTGCCACACGCGCCATCGCTTTTCGGCCGAGGAGGCAAGGAAGCCCGAGGCGTGCGCAACGTGCCACATGGGCTTCGACCATCCGCAGTGGGAGATGTACTCGACGAGCAAGCACGGCGTAATCTACTCTACGGAGGGAGATAACTGGGACTTCTCGAAGAAAATAGCTGACTGGTATGAAGAGCCCTTCAAGGCTTCTTTCAAGACCCCGAGGGCGCCGGTATGCGTTACCTGCCACATGCAGAAGGGCGACCATGAGGTCCGTACCGCCTGGGGCTTCCTGGCCCTGAGGCTCCCCGAGGACGACCCGGAGTGGATGGGTTACAGGGTGAAGATACTCCAGGGGCTCGGTGTGCTCGACGGCGAGGGGAAGCCCACGGCGAGGCTGGACGCGGTAAAGGCCGCGGACATAGTAAGGCTCTCCAGGGAGGAGTGGGAGGCGGAGAGGGGGAAGATGCTAAAGGTCTGCGCCGGGTGCCACGGGGAGAGCTGGTCAAGGGACGAGCTTGGCAAGGTAGATGAGATAATAAAAGAGTCCGACCGGCTCATGGCCGAGGCAATCGATATAGTCGAGGCCCTTTACAGGGACGAGGTGCTGGAGCGCCCGGAGGAATACCCGCCCCACGTGGACCTCTTGAGGTTCTACGAGGTCCAGAGCGGGATAGAGCAAAAGCTCTACGTCATGTTCCTCGAGCACAGGATGAGGGCGTTCCAAGGCGCGTTCCACTCGAACCCCGACTACATGCACTGGTACGGCTGGGCCGAGATGAAGCGCGACCTTGTGGAGATACGCGAAGAGGCGAAGATGCTGCGCGCCGAGCATATGAAGGCCAAAAAATAGCCGTGGGTGGTTGCGGGTCTAA